>CALVRT010000067.1 GCA_944358735.1 uncultured Bacilli bacterium
GTATTAGCATCAACCACATTTTCTTTAAAGGCAAATTTAATTACTAGTTTTAATGTTTTAGTTACAAATACTCTTGATATTCCATCTTCTCGTCCTTTACGATGCCCAATCACCATATCATAATTATGACGTAAATTCCAAAAATCTTCAAATTCTTCGGGCAAAGTTTGACCATCAGAATCCGTCTGAAAAATAAAGTCTGCTTTCTTCTTCAAAGCATATTTATAACCATATAATATGGTTGCTCCGTGACCTGAATTCTTTTTATTAACAATTTCCAACAATGGTTTATTTTCTTTTTCTTTAGATACAATTTCAAAGGTATTATCTTTACTACCATCATTTAGAATTACTAAACGCGAATCTTTAGAGCCAAATTTTTCAATCACAGGATACCAGCCACTAATAACATCTAAAATGTTTTCGGCTTCGTTATAAGCTGGTATAATTATATATAATTTATCCTTTTTTGACACAATACAGCTCTCCTTACTATTTAAACAATCAAATCAATTATATCAATTATTTTAAGCATATACAATATAAAAATGAGAATTTATTTTTTCTCGTTTTTTAACTTCTTCCGAAAATCATAATCTGATTTAAGCATATCGTCCAAATCATATTTAGGTTTCCAGCCAAGTAACTCTTTAGCTTTCGTATTAGAAGCAATTACTTTAGCCGGGTCTCCAGCCCTTTTAGGACCATAATTATATTTAAACTCCTTAAGTTTTCCAGCTTTATTAACAACTTCTTGAACCGAATAACCATTATTACTACCTAAATTACAAAGGAGTGACTGTCTATTATTTATAATATATTCCGCACCCAATATATGAGCTTTAGCCAAATCAGTTACGTGAACATAATCTCTAATACAAGTTCCATCTTCCGTATCATAATCAGTTCCATAAATAGTAAAATTATCTTTAATTCTTAACGTACTTTCAACGATTCTTGGAATTAAAGCAGTAATATTATCTTTATCAAGGCCGATTTCTAAACTTTCATCAGCCCCACCAACATTAAAATATCTAAAAATACAGTAATGCATATCATAGGCCTTGCACACCCATTTAATCATTTGTTCACTAGCAAGTTTTGTTTCACCATATGGGTTAATTGGCTTTGTTTCAGCATCTTCCGTGCAAATGCCATCGCCACCTACTTCGCCATAAACAGCTGCTGTTGATGAAAAAACAACGTTTTTAATATTATGATTAACCATTACTTCAAGCATAGTTCTAACGCCTTCAACATTGTTTTTATAATATTCTAAAGGTTGTTCTAAACTTTCAGGAACTATTAATTTAGCTGCAAAATGCATAACTACATCAAATGGTTTTTTCTGGCACTCTACTGCAAATATTTGGTCTAATATATTTTTATCCGTAATATCTCCAAAATAAAATTTTGCCTCTTTATGCACCATTTCTCTTTTACCTGATGATAAATTATCAATAACCACCACTTCGTGACCGGCTCTAATTAATTCATAAACGGTGTGGCTTCCAATATACCCAGCCCCACCAATAACACATACTTTCATCAAATCACCTATCCTTTTATCATTATATCTTAAAAAACTAAAAAAAACAACTATTTTTATAGTGTCAAATAAAGTAAAGTTTAACAATAAAGACCTTATTTTATAGTCTTATTACCTTTAATTTAGTATAATTATACTAGGTGAAAGAGTATGGAAGAAAATAAAATTAAAGACCCAAAAGAGCAAACAATGAGCAGGCTTGAGCGAAGAGCCCTTGAAGAACAACAAGAAAAAATGCAAAAAGCTAGAGAAGAAGAACTTGAAAGAAAAAGACAGGAACTAAAAGCTACTCTTTTTGATGATGCTCCCAAGAAAAATGTTTACAAACGGGAAATTCCTGAACAAAAAATAAATAAAAATGAGTCTAAACCTAAAAAGGATGTATTTACAAGAGTAATTCTTTCAATCACTGTTTTATTAGCTTTTACATTTCTCTTTTATATGATAATTGATTCAGTAACAGAAATAAATCAGTTATATCAAATTATCAATGCTTTTCTAATTTTTCTTATTGTTATTTGTTTTGCGGTTTTCTATAAATCAAGAAAAAATATAGTTCAAATAATTGCCAGTTTCTTAATTGTCGTTCTTATGGGGTTTAACGGGGCGGTAATGTCAAACATTTTAGCTTTACCAAAACAAGATACAGTCCCAGACTTCAGCAATATGACACTAACGCAAGCAATTAACTGGGCAGAAGCTAATAATATTGACTACGACCAAGAGATGGAATATAGTGATAAAATTAAAAAATATAATGTTATTTCAAGTGACATTAAAGAAAATACTTTATTAAAAAATGTCGATAGTATTAATTTTACAGTTTCTAATGGTCCTGATTACAATAAAGAAGTTATAATTAGTGATATGACTACTTGGAATATCGATGAAGCTGTCCAAATTATTGATGAAAATTTTCTTAATATGGTAACCGTTAATTATGAAGAAAATTTAGATATTTCAAAAGATACAATTACCGCACAAAATAAAAGTGGTAAAATGAAAAGAAATGATGATTTAACCTTAACCGTTTCTTTAGGCAATCCAGATGAATTAAAACCAATCAAACTTAAGGATATGCAAGATATGACTTTATTTAAAGCTACACTATATTTAATGAGAAATGGTATCGATTATGAACTTAAGTATGAATTTTCAGATAAAATCGATAAAGGAAATGTTATCGAATCAGATATTAAAAAAGGAGAAACAGTTAATCCTGGCGACAAAGTTGTTTTAACGATTTCTAAAGGTAAAGAAATTAAAGTTCCTGAACTTGTTAATATGAAATTATCTGAAGTTACTAAATGGATGGTTTTAAATAATTTAAACATTGAATATTCCGATAAATATGATGATAAAATTAAAAAGAACCGCGTTATATCAGCTACTTATAAAAAAGGCGATATTATTGAAGAAGATACAACCGTTGGTATTGTCGTATCTAAAGGGAAACTAAAAATGCCAAAATTTAGCAGTTTAAGTGCCTTTAAAACTTGGGCGGCTACTTATGAAGTAAAATATGAAATCAAGGAAGAATTTAATGATGATGTTAAACAAGGTGATATTATTAAATTTTCAGTAGCAACTGGTAAAAAAATAAATCCGGAAAAAGGTGTTACTGTTTATGTTTCAAAAGGAAAAGCTATTGAAGTTCCTGATTTTAATGGAAAAACACAAGCTCAAATTGAAAAACAATGTAATTCACTTGGTATTAGCTGCTCATTTACAACGGAATACTCAACTGGTGTTGAAGATGGTACAATGATTAGTCAAAGTATTAAAGCTGGTGAAAAAATAGCTAAAGGAGATACCATAAGTTTTGTTATAGCGACGAATAACCGCAATGAAGTTACTGCTAATAAAACAAGTACTTCTAATAGCTCATCAAGTTCTAGTAGTTCCTCTAGTTCGTCAAGTTCATCAAGTAGTTCTAGTAGCAATTCCTCATCAGGAAGTACGGGAAACACTACTACCCCACCTGCTCAAACTTGCAGTAATTATACATTTATCGCTGGTGGCGCTGGTAGTACAGGAAGCCAAACTTGTACAATTATGAAAAATACGGCTAACAATAACAAATTAAATATTAGTTGTAATTATGTAACTAGTTGTCCAAATGGAAACGAAACCAATGGAGCTGTATGTAGCTACAGTCACTCTCCAGGAAGTTCAGTTTCTTCTTGTGATACAATTACTATTACTATAGTTAATAAATAATTATGTTTAATGTTAAAAATAAAATAGGATTCCACTTTCGAGTCCTATTTTTTGTAAATATATTTTTTAAATAAAACAAAAACCAAAACATCATTACCAGTATTAAATTTATTCTCATTTTTAACAAATGATATCTCATAATATCTATACTTATAGAATACTTATACTAACTTTTCTAAATATTTACAATTACACCACTACTAAATCAAAATTCAATTCCTTTATAAAATCTTTTAATATAATCATTATTTGATTTACTTCTATATCACTTGCATAATTATTTTTTTTAGAATAAGCGTTCCATAACAATTTTATTCTCTCGCTATTCATAATTGATTTAATAATTTCCTCATAATCTTTTAAATATTCAAACGAGTCTCTTTTTGAAAAAGTATTTTCTATAGCCTTTTTTAAAGTTTTAATATTTATATCTTTTTTTAATTTTATCAAAAAATAATATATGTCATAATAATCTTTCATCCTACTAGTATATTTTCCACGTCTTAAAACAGTTTCTATTTTTTCAGCTAATATTGTTTCAATATTATAACTATTAATTAAAATACTTCTATCTTCAAATAACAAAGGATATTTAAACTTTAATTTTTTTGGCGTTACTTTATCGCCAGTTGATATGTCAATTTCTAAATTAACTTTAGTATTATATGTTTTTCCGGTAATATGATATTTATTACCACCATATTCATCTTCTTGTCTTATATCAGTAATATTTACAATATCAAATTTCACGCTATCTTTTAAATTAATAGATAATATTTCATTTAAAATATTTATCATTTTACGTTTGGAGACATCTATACCTGTAATTGTGGTATCCATATCTCTAGTTGTTCTATTCTCCACACCAAACATAGCTGCAAGCAATAAGCCGCCTTTCAATATAAAATTATCTTGATATTTAGAAACAGATACTCTCTCTAGTATTCTTTCAAACATAAATCTTTGTAATGCTTCATAGTGTTCTAAATTATATTTTTTCTCTATTTCTTTAATTTTTGATAAAAAACTATTACTATCTACCATTTTAACATCAACTCAACCACAGTATTGATTTTTTCATATATGTTAAATATCTTGGCATATTCTAATAATCTATCAAGGTCTTTATCTTTACTGTGAAAGTAATAATCTAATATCCTATTTTGAAGTTCTAAATCAAATTCACCATTAGTTCTATACATATCGCATATACATCTTTCAGCATTATATACTTTTACTTTATTACCCGCTGGGCTTTCTGCTTCAATAATTCCAATATCATAATATTTTTCGGATACATAATGAACATTATAATTTCCTCTTACTCTTTTTCCTTTTGGAACGCTAATATCAATTTCGTGTGGCGTTCTATTGGTAAGGTTTAAAATATAAAAAGCTGTATTATAAGAAAATATTGCGTGAGAATATCTTTTTTGTAAAATATAATATGGGTCTTCTAATAAAGAGTTATCTATATAGATTCCAAAAGATACTTTCCTAATTAATCCTTCGTTTATAAAATCAGGAATCAAATATCTGCCTATTCCTAAAGACATAAGTTCAGCAGTTGTTATATAACCATTATTTTGCTTTAAAAAGTTTTTAATTTTTTCTTCATTAGTCATTTTACCACTCCTACATTCGTACATACATTATAGCATTTTGTTGAACAATTGTAAATAAGCTTATTTTCATTTTATTTAAGAACAAAGATAAATAATGATTGATAGTTACCTTTAGATATAATAAAATGAATATAGAAAAAGAGAGTTACCATAGATGTAGAAGTTATTATTTAACTTGCGCTTGGACTCTCTTTTTTTACGATATCATCCAAATATATTGATAATTCATATTTTCAGCGACAAAATTACTATAACTATAATAATTGTAAGCACTTAAGTCATAATTCCAAATACTAGTATTATCAATTAATTCTTTTACAGAAATAGTATCAAGCTTATAATCAAATTTAAATAGTTTAACCGAAACAACATATAAAATTTTTGAATTAACCTTTTCCCGAACAGTAATATATGCCTTATAACACTCACCGTTCATTTTTAAAGGCGCTACAAAATGATGATATCCCTTTTCCGTTACACTATTCATTTTACCTTTCATTGGCTTTAAAGTATCAAGGTAAACTGCATTTTCAAATAGTTCTTTTAAGTAACAAGCAGCATTTAAATCATCAATGTATTTGGTGGCAAAAACATTAAAATGAGATGATGGGTGAAGAATTTTATGGACTGTTGCATTAGTTATTTTAGCTTTGAAACCAGTTGCTTTATTATTTATTATTCCTTTTTTGTCATTTAACACTTCTTGTACATTGTTTCGTAATGTTGTAATATCATTATAAGTTTTTACATTATAATATTTATTATTTTCGGTAAAACTAATTTCTGTATCTATGTTAATATTTTTGTTTCTTATACCGGACATAAGACCCCCCCCTTTATGTGCAGTATAACAAACCATAGCAAAAATGTCAATAAAAAAAGGAATATAAAAGATGATTGACAAGTACCTTTGATTTTGATAAAATTATATGCAGAAAGGGAGATTCCATACAATATGGAAGTTAATTTTATTAACTTGCGTGGGGGCTCTCTTTTTTTAATATAAAGAGGTATTGACAGTTACCCTTAATTATGATAAGCTTAAATGTAGAAAAGGAAGTTACCAAAGATGCGGGAGTTATTTAACTTGCGCCTGGGCTTCCTTTTCTTAAACAAAAAAAGGTATTGACAGTTATCTTTAACTTTGATAAAATTATATGCAGAAAAGAGAGATTCCATATGAGGTGGAAGCTAATTATTTAGTTTGCGCTTGGGCTCTCTTTTTTAATTTATAACTTAAAAGCTCTCTACAAAATGTAGAGGGCTTTTATTTAACAGTTAATTCAATTTGACTATTTTTAGAATAATTAATTTCAAAACTATAATTTTTTCCATCTATTGTTGCAGTTACATCATCTAATTCTCTTCCTAATTTTTCGGTAAATTCAGAAATATCAGTAATATTAGAACTTGTTGTAATATAAATAGTATAAGTACCTGCTGGAATATCAGATATATCAATATTTTTATCATACCAAGCTTTAGTTTTATCAAGTCCATCACTTTCTGGAAGTGGTGCAGTATAATCGCCATCAGTAACAAAGCCTAAATCTTTAACATATGTCTCATATGTTTCTTGATTTTCAAATATTATCTTTCTATCAACATTAGCCGAAACACTTAAATCCATACCATATGAATAAGACATACCTCTTAAGTGTAATTTATTATCATCAGTAAATTCAAAATTAATAAAATTATCAAATTGATTATAATAACTTCCAGCTGTTTTATCAGCTAACTTTTCATCTCGAACAATAAATTCTATTGGACTATTATCATAATTATAATTATTACGGATTACTACTTCTTTTGAACCTGAATAACCAGTTATTTGTGAACTGTTAGTTTTATTAGTAAGCACATTTTTTGAATAATAATCATCACTCGTTGCTTTGACTACGGCCGTATAGTTACCTTGCGGTAATGCCGATATATCTAAATCAATCGTAAACCACGAATACTTATAATTTTTACCATCATCACTGTAAACATCAAAAGGAATTTCATTGTCATTAGTTATTCGCGTTCCAGTCTGTTCATAAGTTTGCCCAGTATCAATATTCGTAAAAATTACTTCATATTCAATATTAGTATTTAAATCATTATCAATACCTTTAATTGTATTATAACCTTTTAACTCTAAATTACCATTAACATTATCTAAATAATCAACATAAAATAATCCATCAGCTTCTTCTAAAACCTTTTCCGCCACCGTAACTGTTATTTCTTTCGTTACTTTTTGACCCGCTTTATCAGTAACTGAATATTCAACCTTATAGTCTCCAATAGTATTAGTTTTTACTTCATTTTTAGTAACCTCAATACTTTCGGTTAAATCGCCATCTTCTTTATCAGAAGCCGTTACGCCTTCTTTAGGGTCAAATTCTTCATTTAAATTAACTGTTTTATTAACGGCATTAATTACTGGTTTTTCATTATCAATAACCTTTACCTTTATCGTTTTTGTAACAGTCTTATTCGTACCAACTACTGTATAAGTTACTTCGTATTCATCTTTTACATCAGTATTAACTGTTTCGGTATATGTAACTCTATCCGTAATATCTTTACCACCTTCGGTTGCCGTTACACCATCCATATAATCAAAATCAGTATACTGGGCGACTTCTTTATCACTAGCATTTATAATCGGTTCACTGTTATCTTCAACCGTAATATTAACTGTTTTAGTAGCAAAAAAATTACTATTATCGGTAACTTTATAAGTTACTTTATAAGTGCCAGCAACATTTGTTTTAACTTCACCTTCGTAAGTAATCCGGCTTGTTAAAGAACCATCTTCCGTATCAGTAGCACTAACGCCATCTAAATAGTCAAAATCAGAATTTATGGCAATAGTTTTATCACTAGCTGTTATTACCGGCTGACTATTGGTAATATTAAAATCACTTACTTTAACATAACCATATTGATAATCATTACTATCGGTATATATTTTATAAAAGTCCCCTTCTCTATCAATAACATTAACCGGCACATTAGCTACCTCAAAACTACCATTTTGGTTTTTCATTGTATAAATTGGAGTTTTTGTACTAGCATCTTTATAAACGACAATATTAGATTTACCAAATTTACTAACAGCTATTGTATTTGACTTATAATCTTTCATATCATTAGTATTTTTATCAGTTATATAATTACTAGCAGCGGTTTTTTCACCAGCTAATGGGTCAGATGAATATTTAACATTACGGCCACTACCTTTATTACCTTGATGAGAGCCAAAGTAATAAACAGCTCCTGCTGTACCATAACTACCTAGATAACTTTTAGCATAATCAATTATTGAATCTTTAATTGTACTATAAGATTTGGCACAATCATAAGCACAAGAATCATAAGCACCCATACCAAATAAATTATTTTTATCCATTGCGATTTTACTAGTACCACTAGAACTTTCTAATTTAGCTAGTGAAAACATTGATAAAGCATTAACCCCATACATTGCTTCGACTTCTTTAAAATATTTCCCACTTCCATACATTTTAGAACTAGTATTCGTTATTTGTGAATCTAAATCAGCGGCTGTGACTTTTGATACTGCTTTAGCTGGAACAAATAAATAATATGGATAGTTTGGATTATCTTTATTTAAAGCATTAGTATAAGTATTATTACGATAATCATCAAGCATCGATGTTAAACTTGTATATAAATAAATCCCACCATCAAAACTATAATAATGCGTGCCAACACTTAAATAAGTTGGTGATGGACCTAAATTAGTGAAATAATCACTTTCCACAGTTCCCGTATGATAAGCAAAACGATGTAGTAAATTACCATTATCATAACGATAGTAATAAGTATTTAAGGCACTTCCGGTAACTTCTTCAGACCACTCACTACTTCCAGCAATCCAGCCAGTTTTATCGTTATAAGTTATTTGATACCACGTCCGGTTTTCAGCAGTTACTTTTGAAGTATAAGCAAATGTACAATCTTGACAAGTTATTGACCCAATACTAGAGGCACTTGTCGATGGATTTGCTCTAAAGTTTAAACCACTAACATTTAATTTAACCATATTAGCAGAATATAATGATATTGGTTTAATTTCGCCAATACTCGCATCAACCCAGCCCTTAAAACCATTAACCATTATTTGAACCCTATTTTTACTTTCATCATAGTTAATAAACGCTGTATCCAACATACTAGAAGCATTAATATAAGTATAAGCACTAGTGTCTGAAACTTCTTGATAAACATTACTTGTTGCATTGCCCGCGGGTTTTAATTTAAAAATCGCATATCTCGCATTAATGATTTTACCATTTTTATAAATCGTTGCTACATTAGTACTAGTAGAATTTTGTTTATTCATGACACTAACCGCTTCCGTATAAGTTGAATAAGTCCCGACAGTTTTATTACCTGCTGTTCCCGAAACCATAACAACTGAATAAGCTCCAGCGGCTTCAACTTTAAAAGCTGGCAAAAACGGTCCGAAGAAAGACCCTAATATGAGAAAACACATCAAGACATTTACTAGTTTTTTCATAGATAACCAGCCTCCTTATCATCTATATCAATTATAACAAAAATCCTATAAATTTACAATAAACGACATTTTTAAGCATTAAAAAATGTCAAGAATTGACAAGCTATTTATTTACTAATATAAGGGTATTTG
>CALVRT010000068.1 GCA_944358735.1 uncultured Bacilli bacterium
TTGAAATATAAGCATATTATTATGCTAGCTTTAGGTGGTGATGAGTTACAAAAAATATGTAAGGGAGATGTTAATATGGAACAATTTAAGAAAAACGTTGATAAATTGAACGATAATGAAGAAATGCGTTTTTTATTTTCCGCTGAAGAAGATGCCATTAGAACTCATAACACCTTAATGAATGAGGCCCAGCAAGCGGGGTTTGAGCAAGGTAAAATGGAAAAAGCTATAGAAACAGCTAAAAATTTATTAAAATCTGGCATTGATAAAAAAATTATTATTAACGCAACTGGTCTTTCAAAAGAACAAATCATGACTTTAAACGAAAAAAAGTAAACATTTATTTTTGATGTTTACTTTTTTATATTAAAAATAAATAAATAACGATCTTTACCCGGAAAATCTTTTTCAATTAATATTGTAGCTTCAGGAAAATACTTATAAGCAAGTCTTTTTAAAGCTTCACCCTGGTTTTCACCAATTTCAAAAGCTAACATATTTTTTGGATTTAAATACTGTTTAGCTTCCTTTAATATTTCTTCATAAAAATATAAGCCATTATTATCAGCATATAAAGCTAAATGAGGTTCATTATTTCTAACTTTATCATCAATAACTTCATCATACGCAATATAAGGTGGGTTACTAATAATCACATCAAAAGTCCCATTTATATCTTCAAATAAATTACTATGAATAAAATTAATATTAACATTATTTAATTTAGCATTTTCACAAGCAACTTTTAAAGCTTCTAACGAAACATCACTAGCCGTAACTTCAATATCTAACTTTTTAGCTAAAGTAATAGCAATTACTCCACTTCCAGTTCCAATATCTAAAATATTTACTTTATCAAAATACTTTTTAATATAATCTAACGTTTTTGACACTAATAACTCTGTTTCAAATCTTGGAATTAAAACATTTTTATTTACTTTAAAAGTATAACCATAAAAGTTAACATTACCTACTATATACTGAACAGGTACTCCTCTTTCTAATAAAAAAAGCCCATTTTCAAGCTTTTCTTTCGGCAAATACTTTTCTAAATACTGTCTATCAGTCATTATTCACCTCGAAGTTTTCTTTTTTGGTCTTCGGTAATTAAAGCTTCAATAATATCATCTAAATGGCCTTCCATTACCCGGTCCAAGTTTTTTGTCGTATAACCGATTCGATGGTCTGTTACTCTATTCTGGGGATAATTATACGTTCTTATTTTTTCACTCCGGTCACCAGTACCTATTTTACTTCTACGAACACTTCCCAGTTCTTCTTCTTGTTTTCGAAGTTCTTCTTCATAAAGACGGGTTCTAAGCATCTGCATACATTTTTCTTTGTTTTGAATTTGACTTCGTTCATTTTGACAAGTTACAACAATTCCTGATGGAATATGCGTTATTCTAACAGCACTATCCGTTGTATTTACACATTGTCCACCAGCACCAGAGCTTCTAAATACATCGATACGCAAATCATCATTTTTAATTTCAACATCGACGTCTTCAGCTTCTGGCATAACTAAAACCGTCGCCGTTGACGTATGAACTCTTCCTTGCGTTTCCGTAACAGGCACTCTTTGTACTCTATGCGCGCCACTTTCATATTTAAGTTTTGAATAAACACTCGCACCTTTAACCATAAATTCGACAAGTGGAAAACCGCCCATATCTGAATGTTCCTCTGATAAAACTTCTAATTTCCAACCTTGCTTTTCAGCATATTTACTATACATCCGGTATAAATCACCAGCAAAGATATTAGCTTCATCACCACCAGCAGCACCTCTGATTTCAACAATAACGTTCTTATCATCATTCGGGTCTTTTGGTAATAAAATAATTTCCAGATTGGCTTCTAATTCTTTAATTTCATTATTTAATCTTTCTACTTCAGTTTTAGCAAATTCACCTAGTTCTTTATCATGAACAAGTTCACTAGCTTCTGACAAATCACTTTGTAGCTTCTTATATGTCTGATAAGCCTCGTAAGCCTCTTTTAAAGAAGCTTGCTCTTTCGATAACATTGTCGTTTTTTTAATATCACTTAAAACCTCATTTTTCGTAAGTGCTTCTGTAAGTTCATTATATCTTTGCTCAATTGCTTCTAATCTTTCTAACATTATAATCACCCTTAACTCGTTTCATTATACTATATTTTATTAATTATAGCAAACAAAAAGTACGATTTACTCATACTTTAGTTTTCATCATCTAATTCATCTTCTGGAATTATTGATAATTCATCCTCATCAACATCATCCAAATCGTCATCATCTAAATCGTCAACATCTGGTGCGATTTCTTCTATTTCTTCTTCCTCGTCTTCTATAACATCAAGCTCTTCTTCATCTTCAATTTCTTCATCATCTAAACTAATGTTAGCTGGATGATTTTTTTGTAAGTCCCATTTACCATCCTCTAACAAAACAAACGTTTTATCAGTTGTAAGTGATGTATAGTAATCACCAATTTTATCGGCATACGCTTCTTTATCTAGCCCTAGTAAATCACAAATTTTATTAAATATTTCTAAAGTGTTTAAAGGCTCTCCTTCTTCTAAAATCATTTCCGTAAGCTCGGTATAAGAAAACTGTTCAATTTCTTCTCTTGACATATCGCTTAATCTCATCGATATCCCTCCCTTTAATTCTTAAAACATTGTACCATATTTTTTCTATGTGTCAATACTATATTTTAAAATAAATATAAAATCTGAAATTTTTTGTCCATCACTTAACAGTGTATAATGAATTTCTAATTTATTTTCATTTTGCTTTAACCTTGTCGTTTTAACATCTAAATTAATACTGCCATATTCGTTAGTATAAGTACCAATTAATATTTTATTTGGGGCGAAAGCAAGTTTAATATGATAATCACTTTGCCTTTCTAAATAAATAACTTCGCCTAAAGTAACTATCGTCTTTATATTATGGTCCATATAAATAATTTTATTACCACTTTTTAATCCAAAACCATTAAATTCATAATCATCTTCACTTTTTAGTACTGACTTTATTTTTATTTTACTCATTTAACCACATCCAATGACAAAATTATAGCATATTTTTTATTTTTTTTACTTATAATTTTGTATTTTTTTCCAATAATAAAATTAGAATGGAAGTGATTAGATGAAAAAAAACAAAAAGAAACATAAAAAACTATGGATTTTTTTAATTATCATCCTTCTTTTAATCACTGCCTATTTCGGTATATATTTATATGCGAAAATGCTACCAAAGTTACCAATTGATGGGGCAAATGGTTATTACTTATACGATAGCGAAAACGCTCTTTACACAGGTAGTGCAAGCCGAGACTGGGCGAGTTTAGATGATATTTCTACTCATGCTCTTGAAGCGACAATTTCCATTGAAGATAAAAACTTTTATAAACATCAAGGTTTTGACTTTTTAAGAATTATTAAAGCTTTCTTTACTAATATTAAAAGTGGTAATAATGCGCAGGGAGCATCAACAATTACCCAGCAATACTCGAAAAACTTATTTTTAGAATTTGACAAAACTTGGGAACGTAAAATCAAGGAAGCCTGGCTCACAATTAGATTAGAAGCCCATTATGATAAAAATGAGATATTAGAAGGATATCTAAACACGATTAATTATGGCGGGATTTTCGGAATTGAAAATGCCAGTAGATATTATTTTGATAAAAATGCAAGTGAACTTAATTTAGCCGAAGCTAGTATGCTAGCAGGCATTCCTAAAAATCCAAGTAGTTATTCACCGCTTATAAATGAAGAAAAAGCCAAAGAACGGCAAAGAATTGTTTTAAATACTATGGTTAAAAATGACTATATTACTAAAGAAGAAGCAAATGCCGCCTATAATACTGAACTTGTATATAAAAACGGAACTGATGAAAACGATTTAAAAATGATGATGTATTATCAAGATGCGGTTATGGAAGAACTAGAAAGTATTGATTCTATCCCTTCATCTTTCCTTGATACTAGTGGTCTTAAAATTTATACTAATTTAGATATAAATGTCCAAAAAGCTTTAGAAGAATCTGCCGAAAAAGATATTACTAATGACGATATTCAAATGGCCGGTATTGTTATGGACTCATCAACCGGTAAAGTACTGGCTTTAAGCGGTGGACGCGATTATAATGAAAGTCAATATAACCGAGCTACGCAAGCCAAAAGACAAGTCGGTTCAACTTTAAAACCATTTCTTTATTATTCGGCTTTAGAAAATGGTTTTACAGCTTCATCAACATTTACTAGTGACAAAACAACCTTTAGTTTTTCTAACGGTAAAACATATAGTCCAAAAAACTACAATGACAAATATGCTGAAGGCCCAATTAGTATGGCTGCAGCTATTGCTTATTCAGATAATATATATGCCGTAAAAACTCATTTATTTTTAGGTGAGAATGCCTTGCCTGATATCTTAAAAAGAGTTGGTATTACTGAAAAAGTTAGTACCCTACCATCACTTGCTTTAGGTGCAGAAGAATTTAGTTTAATGGAAATGATGGGCGCCTATGGTTCATTAGCTAGTGGTGGCTATAAAGTAAAACCTTACTTTATCAGTAAAATCACAGATATGGATGGTAATGTTTTATACGAATATAAACCTAACAAAGAAAACATTTTAAATAAAAGTAATGTTTATATTTTAAATGAACTATTAACAACGACTTATGCCAAAGAATTTATTGATTATAATTACCCTACTTGTTATAGTATTAGTCAAAAAATGACTAAAAAATATGCGATTAAAAGTGGAACAACCGATACCGATAATTTAATCTTTGGCTACAATAAGGACTTATTAATTGGTCTATGGAGCGGTTATGATGACAATCAGAAAGTTAATAATGTTGACAGTTCTAATTTAAAAAATGTCTGGGTTGATACAATGGAAGCAGCTTTAAAAGATAAAAAAGATAATTGGTATGAAACTCCAGAAAATGTCGTCGGTGTCGCGATAGACCCTATAAGTGGACAAACCGTTAATAGCGGTAAAGCCAAAGTTTTATATTACATTAAAGGTACAGAGCCAACTACTGATAAAAAATCATTAGATGACGCTGTTCCAACCATTAAAGAAGAAGAATAGAAAAGAAGAACTAACATTAATGCGCTAGTTCTTCTTTTTATTGATGTCTTAAAACTATAGCTTTACTTTCTTTTTTAGATTTTTCAAAATTTCTAAACATTCATTATAATCTTTAACAATATGGCAGTATGTAAGAAATTCTTACATACTGAATTGCTATCTAATTCATGTTCTAAAATATTATTTAAGTGCATTATAACATTATTTCTAGTTGTACCAAAAAGATTAATAGTAACATTACCATAGATCCGGCACAAAAAAGGATTATCTATTTTCTTGTAATAGTTCTTTTTGATTATGCCGTTTTCTTAAAACTATAGCTTTGCTTGTTTCGGCTATTTCTACTTTTTCAAAATTTCTAAACAGTCTAATATAATTATTTATATCAACATTATTAATATTTTTAGCCCCAGCTTTAAATAAACTTTGAGCAATAATTCTCGATTCTTCACTATCATTTTGCATTATATTACCAGCTAAAAATTCATTTTTAAAAAATGGGTCAACTAAAATTTTACCTTCATCAAATTTTTCATTATAATAAGCTACCATAAAGTAGTGAGGAACTTTTTCCCCGTCTAATCCTGTCGTTTCGCAGATAGTTACATTTATATTAAGTTCTTCAAGTTGTTTTTTTAATGCATTATACACAAATATTTCCGCTTCCTGACCGCTTAAATTGTTTTGAACCACATAATTTTGCCATTTTTGAGCACTTTCTAAAATAACTTGTGGAATAGAAATGCTATCAAAAAAATTAGGATTAATATCAAGTTCAACAATTGAATCACAAAGTTTGTAATAATAAAACTGTTTTATATCTTCAAAATTATTTTCATCACCAATAGCTTTTTGCATCGCTGCCCTATACTGATTATTTTCATCAATGGAAATATATATTGATGGAAGACCAGCCATTAAAAATAATGTATTAATAAATCCTCGAATACTACGGCCATTCCCATCGAAAAAAGGATGAATTTTTATTAATTTACATTTTAACTCAACACATCTATCAATAAAATCAGTTAGTGACTCTGAATTTTCTGTAACGTTAGGCGCTATTTTAACAAGGTCATTAACTTCCGGTTCTAAAACCTTTAATTCGGCCCAGATATCAGAGTAAGGACATAAATCAATTCCAAAACCGTCAATGTATGCCGGTGCATTTCTAATTAAACCACCAGCTGCAGGATATCTAGCTTTCGAATAAAGTTTACGGTGTAAATCAAGTAAAGTATAAATATTAAAGTTTTCATTTATTTCTTTAGAGTGAATATAATCATACATTGCTCTTAAACCTTCTTTTTCAAAAAGTTCGTGAGTATCTTCGATAATTGATTCACATTCAATGTAATGTTTAATAAAGTTTTCTTTAAATTCATCTAAATTTCGTTCATGAGGAGGCAACTTATAATATCCTTTTAATAACAATTTGGGTAAATATTTATCACTACTATATAAAGTATTTGTTTTCTTTCTATTTTCGTAACCAAGAAAGGCTTCACGCATCATAAGCTTATAATCATTACTATCAATTTCTACTAATGACATAATATCACTCCTTTTGGCGCTTATTCTATCAGAAAACATAAGAAAAGTCAAAAAGTGACATAATCTTTGGCAAAAGAAAAAGTATAACTTTCGTTACACTCCCATTGTCATCGTTTCTGGTAAAGTTGAAGCTCCATCAATAACAATACCTTGACCCGTTATATAAGAAGATTCTTCACTAGCTAGAAAAGCGGCTAAATTACCTAGTTCCTCTGGAGTTCCCAATCTTTTCATCGGAATTCCTTTGGCAATCCCCTCAACCACTGATTCTGGGTTACTTGGATTACTTTCTTTAGCCATTCCTTCAACCATTGGGGTCATAATATACCCTGGCATAATCGCATTAACTCTTATATTTTGCTGTACAAGTTCTGCGGCTAAACCTTTAGTAAAACCAATTAAAGCAGCTTTCGTTGTCGCATAAGCAACTTCTCCACTATCAGCTACCATTGGTCCAGTTACACTTGATAAATTAATAATTGAACCTGCTTTCATATAAGGAATAACCCCTTTCGTAACGTTCCAAGTTCCTTTAATATTTATATCAAAATGAAAGTCCCGAAGTTCATCATCCATTTTCATAAAAGACTCTAACCGGCAAACACCAGCATTATTGACTAATATATCTATATATCCATATTCATCGTTTATTTGTTTAATAGCGTTTTGAACATCTTCTATATTCCGAATATCAACGTTATAACCACTAACTTGATATCCTTCATCTTTTAAATCATTTATAGTCTTATCAAGTTCTTTAGCATAATCTAAAATAGCTACTTTCGCACCTTCTTTTAGAAAAACTTTAACAATTCCAAGGCCATTTCCCATAGCCCCGCCAGTTACAACGGCCACTTTATCTTTTAGTTTCATTTTCATCACCACTCAAACTTTTTATTAAAGTAACTTCATCTCCTGTTTTTAAATTAAAAGCATTCCCTTCATCAGAATCTAAATGAAGTGTAAGCGAAGCTTCATCTAATACTTTAAATTTAACATTATCGATAATTCCACCTTTATCACCTTTAACTAAAACAGCTACTTTTTTTATCCCTTCAAAACCATACTTTTTCATTTCAGCTGGCGTAATATGGATATGCCTAGCTGCTAATATTAAACCACTTGGTAAAGCCACGCTTCCTTTAGGACCAATTAAAATAACTGGTAAACTATGCGCTAAATCACCAGAATCTCTAACCGGCGGATTTACCTTTAATTTTATCGCATCGGTTCTGGATATTTCCACTTGATTATAATTTCTTAATGGCCCGACAATTCTCACATTGTCAATTATATGTGAACCATTACGGATGCTTACAAAACTAGTGCTAGCAAACTGCCCAGGTTGGTCTAAATCCCGAGCTTTTTCTAAAGTTTCTTTACCAAATAATTTAAAATATACTTCTTTTGTTAAATGAACATGTCTATTAGAAATGCCAACCTTTATATTCACAATTATCACCCTTCTTATTCTAATCTATTTATATTATAGCATATTTTAGAAATATTTTTAATATATTTTTATTAGGAAGGATGATTAAATGAATAATAATTTTGCAAATGGAAATTTAAGTTTTCCCGGAAAACCACTTTACGTTGATGGTAATCCCGTACCTAACCAGGAAACCGCACCTTATACAACAGAACAAGCAAATACAATTGTGGCGAATACCCAATTTGAAGAATCATACATTGAAAACATTTTACGGTTAAACAAAGGAAAACAAGTTGAAATATATACTTCTTATCCTGATGCCACCGACTGGCATGACTATGTTTTCAAAGGCCTAATTGAGCAGTCTGGCCGCGACCATATTATTTTAAGTGACCCTAGTACTGGCAACTGGTATTTAGTTTTAATGATTTACGTTAATTATATAAAATTTAATGAAAAAATAAATTACAGTCCAGATTTTTATCCAAGTAATTGAAAATAAAATAAAAGTTTGCTATAATGAATTATAGGTGGTATGATGACTGCATTAATTATTTTTGTTTGCATTTTCTTTGTCGTTTGTATAATTTTTATATGGAGTATAAATACTTATAATAAATTCCAAAATTATATCATTAGAATTAATGAGGCTGAAACTAATATCGATGGAGTTTTACGTAATCGTTTCGACTTATTAAACAAATCTATCGATATTATTAAAGCGCATATACAAACAGATGAAGAAGTTTTAAATAAAATTGTTAAATTACGTTCTCGTAAATTATCAAACTTTGAATTAGACCGTGCATTATATGAAGGAATTAATGAATTTAACAGTTATAAGGAAAAATATCCAGAATTAAAGCAAAGTGAAGTCTTCAGTCGTATTGATATTTCGTTAAGTGAATCTGAAGCAGAAATTATTGCTTTTCGGAAATACTATAATGACATTATAACAAGCTATAACAAATTAGTTAAGTCTTTTCCTTCTAACATAATTGCTTTGTTTTTTAAGTTCAAAAGCAAATTATATTTTGATGGCAAAGATATGAACGATGATGATACAAAAGATTTTAAACTATAACGGTATATTACCGTTTTTTTTTACAAAACAAATTCCTAGTGAATAAAAAAGTAAACAGTTTTTGCTGCCTACTTTTATTTTATCTATTTATTTTAGTAGTTCTCCTTTTCAATTTTTTCTTTTTTCGGCGATGACGCCAAAAAATATAAATAATTATTAATAATATTAGAATAGCCGACCCATAAAAGATATAATCCGTATTAATTTTAAAGTTATCACTCTGCTCTTTTTTTTCTTCTTTTGGAGTTTTAATTACATATTCACCATCTTTAGTATACAGATAGTTTTCTCTAGCATATCTAGCAATATAATCTTCATCTTGAAGTTTATTAATTTCAGTTTTTAAATCTTCAGCCTCGCCTTTTAAATCATTTAAATTAGTTTTGAGTTCTTTTTCTTCTCTATTTAAATTGTACATTTCCATAACTGTTGTTACTAGTGTAAAAGCGGCATAGCCAACTAAAAAAACAACTACTGGAGTTAAAATAACTAATCTTCGTTTTGAGGCTTTTGACATTTTTCTTTTTGCCATTATCCACCTTCTATCTTAACGATAGTATATCATTTTTTTAATCTTTTGGCAATCTTTTGTTCAAGTGTATGCATACAAATAAAACCAAGTATTAAAAGTAATAAATGATAAGGATGAAAAATCGCATTATCAAGTTTTTGTAAAACAATAAAATAACTTAAAATAGTAATAATAACAACTAAAAAACTTCCTAAAAGTTTAATAAATTTAGAGTTATGATAAATTATTTTATAATTAAGTCGTAAAAACAAGGAAAAAAAAGCACCAAAGAAAAAGGAAAATACTAAAGTTACAATTTGCAGGTCTAAAGTCATTATCTAAATAATTTATTAAATATTCCATTTTCTTTATCTTTTTTTCCAGCATCTGAATATACCAAACTATCAACTTTACCTTTTATTGACACATTACCTTGATAAGTATCTAATTTAATTATTTCTAATTCCTCACCTTTAATTGTCATATTCCCCATTGTTGTTTCCAAAAAAAATTCTTCTTCATCAAAACTCTCGATTTTTTTAACCCCAGTAATAATAATATTTTTCCGTTCCGTTAAAGTAACACTATGATTTAAAGCCGTTATTACATTATCTATCTTGTCCATACATTTCCTCCTTTACTAAAATATATGTCCGATATTAAAAAAAAGAACAAGTTTTTAATAGGACTAAAATTTAAATAAACTGCATATAATTTTGTGGGTGATATTATGGAATTAAAGGTTGGTGATTTAGTTACACGCAATTCCTATAAAAATGATGTTGTTTTTCGCATTGTTAGTATTGATGGCGATGAATGCATACTTAAAGGAACGACGATTAGATTAATCGCTGACAGTAATAAGAGTGACTTAAAAAAATATAGTAGTGAATTTGAAGAAGAAGAACGAGCTTTTTTAGATAAAATTTCTGAACCTTTTGAATTAAATCGCAATGACTATTTTTATTTACCTGGAAAAATTCTTCACATCGATAGCGATGAAGAATATTTAAATCGTTGCCTTGAGTATTATAAAAAAATAAATATTTGGGCTATGGGGATTTTAGAAGAAGAAGATAAAATTGCTGATAATATTATTGATTTACTTAAAGAATATAAACCAAATATAGTTGTCATAACCGGTCATGATGCTCATTATAAAAGTACAAAAGAAAATTTAGACACTTATAAAAGTAGTAAATACTTTGTCGAAGCGGTTAAAAAAGCCCGGGAATATGAAAATAGCCACGAAAAATTAATTATTATTGCTGGAGCTTGTGGTTCGTATTATGAAGAATTAATCAAAGCTGGGGCTAATTTTGCTTCTAGTCCTAAAAGAGTAAACATCCACGCTCTTGACCCTGCTATTATTGCGACATGTATGAGTTTATCAGATATTAATAAAGATATTAATTTAAAAGGTATTTTAGAGAAAACTAAATATGGTACTGATGGCATTGGCGGGATTATTACGAAAGGAACAATGTATGTTGGATATCCTCGGTAAAGAATGTACAAACAAAGAAATTAAAAAAATTTTAAGTCATTATTTAAACAAGCCTGTCAAAATTAAATACAATCTAGGTCGTAACAAATATGAAATATATGAAGTAATCATTAAAAATCTTTATAATTCTATTTTTATTGTCGAGGAAATTGACAACAAAAATATTAAAAAATCCTTTTCATATGCTGATATTATTACAAAAACAATTAAAATTTACGAATAATGTTGATTTTTAATAAAAAATAAGTTATACTGAAAGTGGTTATAATATGCCAGAAGGGAGAGAATTACTGATGAAAATAACATCTGTTAATGTGCGTAAGGTTGAAAAAGAAAATTCACGTATGAAAGGGATTGCAACTGTCATTTTAGACGATTGCTTTGCTATTCATGGAATTAGAATTATTGAAAGAAACGAAGGACTATTTATTGCGATGCCTAGTCGTAAAACAAGTGATGACTCTTATCACGATGTTGCGCATCCAATTACTACAGAATGTCGTAAAATGTTTGAAGACGCTGTTATTACAAAGTATAATGAAACAGACGATGAATAAAGTGCCTAGGCGCTTTTTTTATTACTATTTAATTTCCCAAAAACTTCTTTCTAGTTTATAGGTAGTACTCCATAATAAACTTATTTTCCTTCTTACATATAACTACACCTACTGTTTTATCATTAAATGGTTCTTTAATATGTTTATCTGTTTTAATAACTATCGGATTTTTAATTAAAGTATTTACTTTTGGTTTCTTTAGTTCTTCTTTATATCCTATTCTTTCATATTCACCCGATTTTATTCTTTCGCGAAGTTCTCTTACTGATAGATTTTAAGTAGAAATTATGTATATATAATATTTGATTTCATTAATATTTTTTATTTTTAAAAGTTCTATTTAATAACTCCAAGTCAAATTATAAAATTGTTGCGACATTGTCGCAACTTTTTGAGATAATAACATTCTACTTAAATTAGTATATGTATATCCCTTACCAAGCTCTTTAGTTAATTTCTCCGAATACTCCTTAATTAACTTATTGCCATACTTGGCTCTTACTTCGCCACCTTGAGCTTCAACTATTGATTTTCCTACTTCAAAGTAACTATTTAAATCGCTTTTATTCTTGGAATAATCTTTTACTTTTTTATAAGTTTCATTTTTAACAAGTACTTCTTTTATTTCGTTATAATAATTCATTTAATACTCCTTTTTGATTATAGACCCCTTTATTATATATCATAGGAGATTTTAAAAAAAATCCTGCAAAAAAAAACTCATAAAATGAGTTTAAATTTTTAAATGTTTTCTGACAGCCCGCCAAGAACCAAACATACCAACTAAAATTCCAATTCCTAATAAAACTAGTGAGGTTACATAGACAAATGGAACTGGTGGAATTAATTTGATAAATGGTGAGAATAACTGGCCATTAAATTGGCTATATAATGTTTCGTAACCATAAATTGTAATAATTATCGGAATAATTGAACCTAGAGCTCCAAGAACTAAACCTTCGATAATAAATGGAATTCTAATATTTAAGTTAGAAGCTCCAATTAACCGCATAATACTAATTTCTCTTTGCCTTGAAGAAATAGTTATTTTAATTGTATTAGAAATTAAGAATGCAGTTACTAATACTAAAGCTACTACTGCTCCTAATGATATTGTATGAATTAAAGAGAACGTTGAAATTAATTGCTCAATAATACCTTCACCATACTTAACCAATGTAACACCATCAATTTTTTCAATTTGTTTAGCTACATCTTCGATATATTTGATATCAGTTACTTTTACTTGATAAGTATTTTGAATTGGATTTTCTTCATTACTCCAATTTTTCATAACATTATCAAAGACATCAGATGAATCTCGCATATCATCAGTTATATCATTTTTTGAAATAAATTCATATTCATCAACATTATCAATAATACTAATTTCATCTTTAATAGTATCAATTTCTTCATCAGTTAAGGCATTATCGATAAAGGCCACTATTGTAACGTCTTTTTCAACTAACTCGGTAAAATTATTAACATTATATGAAAGAATAATTGAAATAGCAACAACAATAAGCGTAATAGTAATACAAGAAATAGATGCTAGAGAAAGGGAAAAATTACGAAATACACCTTTAAAGGCATCACGAATATTTCGTCCAATAATTCTAAATGTTCGCATTATTTATAAGTTCCTTCTTCATAATCATTAAGCACCCTTCCTGAATCTAGCACAATAACTCTTTTTTTCATTCTTTTTACAATATTAATATCATGAGTAACCATAATTACTGTTGTTCCAAGCTTATTAATTTCATTTAAAACTTCCATAATACCCATACTAGTATTAGCATCCAAATTTCCAGTTGGTTCATCACAAATTAAAAGTTTTGGGCCATTAACAATAGCTCTAGCTATCGCAACTCTCTGTTGTTCTCCTCCAGATAGTTGTGCCGGGTAACTTTTAATTTTATGTTTTAAGCCAACAAGTTCTAATACTTTAACAACTTTAGCATGAATTTCTTCTTTTGGTAAACCAAATATTTCAAGGGCAAAAGCTACATTCTCATAAACAGTTGATTTTGGTAACAATTTAAAGTCTTGAAAAACGACACCAATTTTTCTTCTTATTTTATAAACTTTACGGTTTTTAAGTCTTCCAACATCAATTCCGCCAACAATTATCTGACCTGACGTTGGTTTTTCCTCACGGTAAAGCATTTTAATTAGTGTACTTTTACCGCAGCCAGTCGAACCAATAATAAAAACAAATTCTCCACGACCAATTGACAAATTTAAATCCTGAATGGCCGTAACACCTGTATTATATGTTTTTTTTACATTCGTAAGTCTAATTAAATCCATAAAACACCTTCCTCCTATTCACCACCACGAACTTCATATGCGTCTGTTACGATAAAAAAAGCTTTTGGATCGATTAATAAAATACCTTTTTTTGCTAAAAAATATTCTTTAGTTGGCAAAGTACATAATAATATTTTCTGTCTATTTCCGGTATAAACCCCACGACCATCTAAAACCGTAACACCATGATGAAGCTGATTTAACAAAAACTTTTTAATATCTTCTTCTTTTGTCGTAATAATTTGAAATGTTTTAAAATGGGAAATACCAATTAAAACTTTATCAGTCATAATACTAATAACTGCCATAACTAAAATTGAATAAATAAATGATTGCCAACCAAAAACAAATAAACCACAAGCGATAATTACACCTTCAACATATAACGTAGCTTTTCCAATTGGCATTTTTCCATATTCTGACAATATTTGCTTAAGAACATCAGAACCGCCAGTTGTAAAACCTTCTCTAAAAACAATTCCTGTTCCTAGTCCATTTAAAATGGCTCCAGCTAAAGCTAAAACAACAACTTCTGTATCACCTAAATCAATATAATTAGTAAGGCCAGAAGTAAGTTCAACAAACAAGGGATATAAAAGTGCACCTAAAATAGTTTTTTTTGTAGTTTCTTTACCTAAAAAAGTATAACTAGCGATTATTAAAAGAAAATTAGCCAGTAAAATAACTAATGATGGTTTTAAATTTAATGTCTCATTTAAAATGACGGAGATACCGCTAACGCCAAATATAATATCGCAAGGTAAAATAAATACATTAAAAGCCACTGCTTGCAATAATACGGCAAAAATAAATAAAGCATAACGTCGCAGTTTATCATTGTTATAAACCGCTTCGGTAATCTTTTTATCATCAAATGTATTAATTTTAAATAACATATTTAAGCTCCTTTTAAATTATCTTTTATAAATTTATCAATATCACCATCTAACACCTTACCGACATTTACTTCTTCAGTACCAGTTCGGCTATCTTTAACTAAAGTATATGGACACATAACATAACTTCTTATTTGTGAGCCAAATTCAATTTGTTTTTGTTCACCTTTTAGTTCTTTTAATTGTTCCATATTGGCCTCATTTTGTAGCTCATATAATTTACTTTTAAGTAGCTGCATACATTTTTCTTTATTTTGAATTTGACTACGTTCATTTTGACAAGTAACAACTATTTTAGTTGGTAAATGAGTTATCCTAACAGCACTATCAGTTGTATTTACTCCTTGTCCGCCAGCACCAGTACTTCTAAAAACATCAATTCTAATATCTTTATCGTTAATGACAACTTCATTATCAAAATTAGTTACAGGGACAACTTCAACCGAAGCAAAAGAAGTATGTCTTCTCTTATTAGCATCAAAAGGAGATATTCTAACTAATCGGTGAACACCTTTTTCGTTCTTTAAATA
>CALVRT010000069.1 GCA_944358735.1 uncultured Bacilli bacterium
CTCATTTTCTTTCTTACAAATCACAATACCTATTGTTTTATCATTAAATGGTTCTTTAATATGTTTATCTACATAATTAACATAATTCATAATTTGACCTATATAATAATGCTTCATTTCCGTAACTGTTATTTCAACTACAACATAACAGTTATACTTTACATTAAAAAGCAAAAAGTCAATATAGTTATATTTGTCACCCATTTTTATTTTTACTTCACTACCAATAAAGGCAAAACCAACTCCTAGTTCCTTTAAAAAATCTTCAATATTTTCTAATATTATTTGATGTAACACATATTCATTTACTTTTTCCGGAATATTATTTGTTTTAATAATTATCGGATTTTTAATTAATGTATTTACTTTAGGTTCTTCTAGTTCTTCTTTATAACCAATTCTTTCATATTCGCCTGATTTAATTCTTTCACGTAATTCTCTTATTGAAAGGTTTAAATTTTTAGTTATCATTACATAATAATCAAAAGCTTTTTCTTCTTTTACACTTAATAAGTATCTGTAGTGACTCCATTGCAATTGGTCGCACAATGTGCGACCTTTTGACATTTTTAGTTAATGTATTTACTTTTGGTTCTTCTAGTTCTTCTTTATAACCAATTCTTTCATATTCACCTGATTTTATTCTTTCACGTAATTCTCTTACAGATAAATTTTGTACCATAGAAATATTAATATAATATTTAATTTCCTGCTTATTTTTTAATTTTAATAGTTCAACATAATGACTCCAGCTCAATTCGCCAGACACTGTCTGGCTTTTTCTAAAAACAAGATAAAATTGACGCATATTTTTTAAATTTGAAACTTTATAACCCTTACCAAATTCTTTCGTTAACTTCTCCGAATATTTCTTAATTAGTTTATTGCCATATTTAGCTCTTGCTTCGCCACCTTGAGCTTCGACGATTAATCTTCCGACTTCATAATAACTATTTAAATCACTTTTATTTTTATTTTTATTTTTTACTTTTTTATAAGTTTCATTTTTAACTAATACTTCTTTTATTTCATTATAATAGTTCATTAATTCACCTCCCGATAAAACCCCTTTACTATATATCATAGGAGATTTATTTAAAAAATCCTGCAAGAATATGAAAAAAATTAATTAATTTGACAAAAAATAAGTGGTTGTGTTAGGATAGAGGTCAAGAAATGAGGAATATATATGACGAATATGACGAGACGTGATTTTTTTAAAATGATGGGTATAATGGGGGTATCTGTTATAGGACTTGGAGGATGTACTTTAGATAATAATTCTAATTTAACGGAAGAAGAAAGAATACATTTAGCTTTAAAAGGAGGTCAAAGTCGCCGTGAAATCGCAGATATTTATTTAAATAGTAATAAAAATATTGATGATGATGTACGCAGTATTATAAGAGAACTTTATCCACTTTTAGAAAATGCTGATGAAAATTATTTTATTTTTGCAATGAAACAAATAAGTCTTATTCGGGTTAATTATGAAACTATAAGCAATCGTCCTAATAAATATACAAAAACAATTTGCCAGTTTCCTTGTGATATTACATATTATAAAAATCAAAATGATAAAGTAAATGCCGATTATATATTCCCAGAAATATGTTCTTGGCTTGCGGTTAAAACAGCTATTCAAAGTGAGGCCAAAAGATTAAATACTTATACTAAAGAAGAAATTATAACCGCATATTTAAGTCAAAATTCATTTTTAATAGATAAAGAAAAAGAAATAATAAATCCTATTATCGATTTTTTAGATAAATATGTAGATGGTGATAATTTTCTAAACGCTTTAGCAACTTTAAGATATATCCGTGTTGTTTATGAATCAGAAGAAATGGGGAATGGTTTTAAAAGTAAATGTGATTCACCTTATAGAATATATTGTTATGAAACTGATAAAAATAGACAAAGTTATTATATTTTAAAAGAAGCTTTTGAAGCTATTCATATTAGTGATAAAATAAACACTTTAGATGAAGGAATGTCTAAAGTGCTTGCTAGAGAGTATGCTGGTTTTAGAGATAGTAATGCCTATGGCGATACGGCTAGATTAATTAAAATTTTATGTGAGATTTTAGGGCCACAAACTATTTTAAATTGTTACTTAAATAATGATTTTGCTGGGTTAAAAGAACCTTTATTAAAAATTAATCCTGATGAAGAAAAAGCTGAAGAATTTTTATATTATTTAAAGCTTGCTTTAGAAAATTATAGTTATCCAGCTATGACAGCAGAAGATTTTCACAAGAATTGTGATTCATATTTTATTGGTTATTTTAATGATAAATATGGCCTTAAAGCTAATGATGATTTTATTATGAAAGATTATTTAAAATTATTTAAATCAGGTGAAAATAAATACCGAGTATCTAAAACATATTTTAATCAGCAGGAAATGGCTAGTGATGTCGTTATTTATGAAAATGGTGATGTTAAACCGTTAGATGAAGTGTTTTCTAGGACAAGGAATATAGAAAAAACGATGAATTTTTGGAAATAACTTGAATAATAAATAAATTTATACTATAATTAAATAAGCAAAGCGAAGAACAAGAGTAGTAATAGTTATTCATCTTTTATAGAGAGAAAGTGGCCGGTGAAAACTTTTAAAGGTGCGCTATGAACTTACTTGGGAGCAGCATATATGATAAGTATATGACGTTAGTGGCGCGTTAAGCTATTAGAGAATAATCATAGTATTATGAAAGTAAGGTGGTACCACGGCTAGTTCGTCCTTATGACATAATACTTTTTTATTAAAAAGTTATTGGTGGTGATTTGTTCTGATAGATATTAATTTTAATCAAATTGTAGAAATGATAAAAGTAAGAAAAAATAGAGCTTATAGAAAAGTAAATGAGGAAATGATATTACTTTATTTAGATGTTGGCAAATTTTTATATGAATTAATAGAAAAAGGAAATTATGGGGATAAAGTGATTGATAAAGCGGCTGACTTTATGAAAAATAATTATCCAGATATAAAGGGGTTTACCAGAAGAAATCTTTATAGAATGGTTCAATTTTATAAAGCATATAAAGATTATCCAAAAGTGTCAACACTGTTGACACAATTAAGTTGGTCTAGTAATATGCTTATTTTAAGTAATACTAAAACATGGGAAGCAAGAGAATTTTATTTAAATTTGGCTATAAAAGAAAATTATTCTGTAAGGGAATTGAATAGGCAATTGCAGTCATCATATTATCAAAGATATATGTTATCTAAAGGAAAAGCCTTGCCAACCCAAAAGAAAACAGTTGATGAAGGTGACGTGCCAAACACAAGATTATTAGATACATATAGTTTGGAATTTTTAGATTTGCCAAAGGAATATTCTGAAAAGGATTTAAAAACCGCCATAATCAAAAATTTAAAAGATTTTATTTTAGAAATTGGCAAAGATTTTACTTTTATTGGTGATGAATATAGAGTGCAAGTTGGTAATCATGATTATTTTATAGATTTGTTATTTTATAATCGAGAATTATCTTGTTTGGTAGCTTTTGAATTAAAATTAGGTGAATATATGCCAGAATATTTAGGGAAAATGAATTTTTATTTAGAAGCGTTAGACCGAGATGTAAAAAAAGAAAATGAAAATCCAAGTGTAGGTATTATTTTATACAGTTCTAAAGATAAAGACGTTGTAGAATATTCACTTAGTAAAAATATGTCACAAACATTAATTTCTGAATATAAATTGAAATTGATTGATAAAAAATTATTGGAAGATAAATTAAGTGAAATGAAACAATTACTAGATAGTAAAGATTAAATTTTAAAATAAGCCGAAGGAGGTATTTTATGTTTTATATTGTTACATTTGTATTTTGTTTTTTAGTTATTTATTTACTATACCTGGGCATTATTGTTTTAAGAAAAAAAGGCCTGGAAAAGTTTAAAACTAGTAAACAACTGGAATACTTTAAAATAAAATTTAAATTAAATGTTGATAAGCTAGATATTAAAAGTTTTGCCCATACAATTGCTTTAACAAATGCTTTTATTATTGGAGCGACTGTAGCAATTGTTGGGCTTGTTGATAACTTTGTTTTAAAATTAATGATAGCGTTTATTATTTTAATGCCATCAATATATATTATTTATAATATTATTGGTAGTCATTATAAAAAGAAAGAAGGTAAATAATGTATAATTTTAAAGAAGTAGAAAAGAAATGGCAAAAATATTGGGAAGAGAATAAAACCTTTAATGCCCCAAATGGGGATAAAAAAGAAAAGTATTATGCTTTAGTTGAATTTCCATATCCTTCAGGCGCAGGTCTTCATGTTGGACACGTTCGTAGCTATACAGCGTTAGATACTATGGCGCGGATGAAAAGAATGAGAGGATTTAATGTTTTATTTCCAATGGGCTGGGATGCTTTTGGCGCGCCTGCTGAACAATATGCAATAAAAAAACATATTCATCCTAAAGATGCGGTTAAAGAAAATATAAAAACTTTTAAAGCGCAAATTCAAAGTTTAGGTAGTTCTTTTGATTGGAGTAGAGAATTTTCAACTACAGACCCCGAATATTATAAATGGACCCAGTGGCAGTTTTTACAATTTTATAAACACGGTATGGCTTATAAAGCAAAAAAGAATATCAACTGGTGTCCAACTTGTAAAACAGGTTTATCTAATGAAGATGCTGCTGGTGGAGTTTGTGAAAGATGTAAAAGTAAAGTTGTTCAAAAAGAAAAAGAACAATGGGTTCTTCGAATGAGTGATTATGCGGAAGATTTATTAACTGGTCTTGATGATACAAAGTTTGCTGATAGAGTTAAACTTGGACAAATAAATTGGATTGGTAAAAGTAAAGGGGCTGAAGTTGATTTTGTAGTTGCTGATAGTGACAAAACTTTAACGGTTTATACGACGAGACCTGATACTTTATATGGTGTAACTTTTATGGTGGTTGCTCCTGAACATCCAATTATTGATACTTTAAAAGATAAAATAAAAAATATGGATGAAGTTAATAAGTATAAAGAATATGCGAAAACAAAAACTGAATTTGAAAGAACTGAACTTGCTAAAGAAAAAACTGGTGTTAGATTAGACGGAATTGTGGCTATTAATCCGGTAACTGGTAAAGAAGTCGAAATTTGGATTAGTGACTACGTAATGATGAGTTATGGAACTGGAGCTATTATGGCCGTGCCAGCTCACGACGATAGAGATTATGAATTTGCTAAAAAATTTGGTATAAAAATTATTCCAGTAATTGATGGCGATATTAGTGAAAAAGCTTATATTGGTGACGGAAAATATATTAATTCTGATATTTTAAATGGTCTTACTGATAAAGAGCCGGCAATTCATAAGATGCTTGACTATTTAAAAGAAAAAGGAATTGGCCGGGAAAAAGTAAATTATCGTCTTCAAGATTGGATTTTCTCACGTCAAAGATTTTGGGGTGAACCAATACCTTTAATTCACTGCGATAAATGTGGCTGGGTTCCCGTACCTGATGAAGATTTACCAGTAAGACTTCCAGATGTAGCTAATTATGAGCCAACTGATGATGGTGAAAGTCCACTTGCCAATATTGAAGAGTGGGTGAATGTGGCTTGTCCTAAATGCGGAGCAAAAGCTCGAAGAGAGACTGATACAATGCCAAACTGGGCTGGTAGTAGTTGGTATTTCTTAAGATATATGGACCCACATAATACAGAAGAATTCGTTTCTAAAGATGCTTTGAATTATTGGGGAAAAGTTGATTGGTATGATGGCGGTATGGAGCATACGGCTCGGCACTTACTATATGCTCGTTTCTGGAATCAATTTTTATATAATATTGGGTTAGTTCCTAATAAAGAACCAATTGATATTAGAGTATCACACGGAATGATACTAGGACCTAATGGCGAAAAGATGAGTAAATCAAAAGGTAACGTTATAAATCCTGATGACATTGTAAATGAATATGGAGCTGATGCTTTAAGAACTTATGAAATGTTTATTGGGGATTATGAAAAAGATGCTGCTTGGAGTACTAATGGTCTTAAAGGGTGTAAAAAGTTTTTAGACCGTATTTGGCGTATTCAGGATAAATTAAATGATAAGTCAGGTTATACTAACGAAACTTTAGTTCATCAAACTATTAAAAAAGTAACTAACGACTTACAAACAATGAAATATAATACAGCCGTATCAGCATTAATGATTTTACTTAATGATTTAGAAACATATGATAGTATTACTAAAGATGATTTAAGAGTGCTTGTTCATTTATTAAATCCAATCGCCCCACATATTACTGAAGAAATTAATGAAGTAAGTGCTTTAGGTAAACCACTTGCGGAAAGCACTTGGCCTAGTTATGACGAAAGTAAAACGGTAGAGGCTAATTTTGAATTAGTTCTTCAAGTAAATGGTAAAGTACGTGGTAAAATTGATGTTTCTAGTGATATTAGTAAAGAAGAAATGGAAAAACTTGCTTTAGAAAGTGAAAATGTTCAAAAATATACGGAAGGTAAAGAAATAGTTAAAGTAATTGTTGTTCCCAAAAAACTTGTTAACATTGTTGTTAAATAACTTATCCGGGTGATAAGTTATTTTTTAGTATTAAAATTTAATTTTTTTCCTATTCTTGCAGGATTTTTAATTTTTTTATCGTATAATACTAGTAGAAGGGGTATTTCCCTTCAAAAATTAATCGGTAAAATATTTGTCCTTTTTAAAAAGAAAGGAGAAATATATGCATCAAAATTTTTATGAAAAAAAGAAATATTATACAGCTATGAACGATTTGGTATTTAAAAATGCTTTATGTACAGAATCTAATAAATTTTTATTAAAATGGTTA
>CALVRT010000070.1 GCA_944358735.1 uncultured Bacilli bacterium
TAAGTTATTAAAACTACTTAAAAAGGGTAAACTATTAAAAGTTTAGTCTTTTTTCTATTAAGAAAATATGTTATATTATTTGTAGGTGATATAAGTGATTTATAGTAATGAATTAATAGAATTATTAAATGATTATGGAATTGATGGGGAAAAATTAATCGAAAATAATCCTAATGTTCTTGTGTATGCTAAAAAAGAAAACATTATAGAAATATTAGATTTTTTAGAGAAAATAGGTATTAAAGCTAAAAATATTGAAAAATGCCCAAGTATTTTATCTATGAAAACAATGCCAGAAATAAGACAAATATGGAATTATTTAGCCGAAGAAACAGAATTTAAAAATATTGATATTGATAGTTGCCTTCATATTTTAAATTCGGATTTTGAGGAACTAAAAAAAATATATAATTATATTGTTAGTAATTTTGGGATTGATTTTTTAAGAAAAGCTCCAAGTGTTTTATCGCGCTCTAGTTTAAATGATATTATTGATATTGTGAGTGTTTTTAAACAAACAGGACACATTAAAGATTTGACGGCTGGAATTTTAAGCATTGCTAACGCATTAGAGGTAGAACAAATTATTAAACTTTGCGAAGAAAACGATATAAAAATAACTAGTACCGTATTTTTAAATTCTACTGAAGAAATCGAAAAAATAATTGAGGTGTGCAAAATCAATAACGTAAAAATAACTGGTAATGTTTTTCGTAAGTCATCTGAGGAAATCAAAAAAATAATAGAAGTATGCAGGGCTAATAACTTTGAAATAACTGGTAGTGTATTCAAAAGAACGGCGAAAGAAATTAAAAAAATAATAGAAATATGTAGAAATAACAATATTGAAATTACTGGTACTGTTTTTGTGAAAACTGCTGAGGAGATTGAAAAAATAATTGAAGTGTGTAGAAATAATGATATAGAGCCAGCCGGCACTGTTTTTCAGAAATCAGCTGAAGAAATTGAAAGGATTATAAAAATATGCAGAATTAATAACATTGAAATTACTGGCACTGTTTTTGTGAAAACTGCTGAGGAAATCGAAAAAATAATAGAAGTTTGCCAAGCTAATAACATTAAAATTACTAACAGTGTATTTATTAAATCAGCTGAAGAGGTAGAGAAAATAATAGAAGTATGTCAGGCCAATAATATTGAAATAACTGGTAATGTATTTAGAAGATCACCCAAAGAGATTGAGAAAACAATAGAAGTATGCCAAGCTAGTAATATCAAAATAACTGGTAGCGTATTTATGAGATCAACTGAAGAAATTGAGAAAATAATAGAAGTATGCAAGGCCAATAACATTGAAATAACTGGCAGCGTATTTATGAAATCCGCCGAAGAAATTGAAAAAATAATAGAAGTGTGTAAGATTAATAACGTAAAAATAACTAGTAATGTTTTTCACAAGCCAGCTGAAGAAATAAAAAAAATAATAGAAGTATGCCGAGCTAATAACATTGCAATAACTGGCACAGTCTTTAAGAGAAAGTCCGAAGAACTTGAAGAATTAATAGAAGTGTGCAAGACTAATAATATAGATATAATTGGTAATGTATTTATGAAAACAACTAAGCAAATTAAAGAATCGATAGAAATATGCCGGCAATATGGATTAGATATAACTAACAAAACTTTAGTATTTAAAAATACTCCTAAACAATTACAAGCTAAAATTAATTATTTAAATAGTATTAATGAGCCACTTGAAACTGCTGGGAAAATAAGTTCAGTATTTGGTATGAGTAATAAAAACTTGCAAGCACGCTATGGGATAAGTGTGCAGGAAATTGTAAAGGATTATTATGAAGTAGAAGCTAAAGAAGATAGTAAAGGAGCTAATGATGCTAGAAGAATTTAATAAATATTTAGATGATTTTTACAAGGAAGAACTTTTAGATACTTATGATAAAGAAGTAATAGATAGTATTGATATTGATAATGGTAAAAAAGTATTAGATATATTAAATAAATATAATTTTTATTTTACTGAAGATATTATTTTAAATTATCTTGATATATTTATAATGGATGCTAAAAAAGTAGAAAAAGGAATATTAAAATTAAAAGATAAATTAGGTAATAATTTTCAAGTTAAAATAGGGGATGACTTATCTTTACTAGATGAAATAATAAATGTAGATTAATTTCTACGTTTTTTCTTTATATAAAAATAAAAACGTGTTATAATTGGTATAGTAGTAAGTATAAAAAATAGAAAGGGCCTATTATGAAAGAAATATATAAACAAAGTGTGGATGAAGTATTAAAAACATTAAAAACAGCTAAAGAAGGTTTAACAACTAAAGAAGTCCATTTACGTGCTAAAGAAGGTACTAATGAAATAAAAACCAAAAGTCGAGCTAGTCTTTTAGAAATTATATTAAAACAGTTAAAAGATAAAATGATTATTATTTTATTAATTGCTTCCTTGTTGTCATTTCTTTTAGGTGAAACTTTAGAAGGCGTAGTTATCCTAATTATAATTGTTATTAATACGATAATAAGTGTAGTTGAAGAAGATAAAGCACTAGATGCGGTAGAAGCTTTAAAGAAAATGAATGCCCTTTATGCCCTGGTAAAAAGAAATGGGAAAATGATTAAAGTATTAGCTAAAGATTTGGTGGTTGGGGATATAGTATATTTAGAAGATGGAAGTATTGTCCCAGCAGATATGCGACTTTTAGAAGAACATAATTTATCAGTTAATGAATCGGCTTTGACTGGTGAAAGCGAAACAGTTAAAAAAAATGCGTCAATTATTAAAAAGGACGCGATAATTGCTGAACAATTTAATATGGTTTTTTCCGGAACAATTGTAACTTATGGAACTGGTGTTGGGGTTGTAAGTGCGATTGGAATGAATACGGAAGTTGGTAAAATTGCTAATATGCTTGAAAATACTGATGAATTGGATACCCCTTTAAAACGCAAATTAAATGCAGTGGGAGGTACTTTAAGTATTGTTGGGGTTTTAATTAGTATTTTAATTTTTATTATTGGTTTAATGCACGGTCAAAACTTTGTAACTATTTTAATGATAGCAGTATCACTAGCTATTTCGGTTATTCCCGAAGGACTTCCAGCCACGGCCACGATTGTTATGGCTTTAGGAGTTAGACGGATGGCAAGTCGTAATGCTTTAGTTAAAGAACTTCCGGCGGTTGAAACTTTAGGTAGTGCGAGTGTTATTTGTACCGATAAAACTGGGACATTAACCCAAAATAAAATGACCGTTATTGATACATTATTTTATCCTGAATTAAATGGTAAAAGTGAAGTACCATTAGACTTTTGTTATTGTAGTACACTTTGTAATAATGCTTGGATAGATTCAGGTGACCCAACCGAAATTGCTTTACTTGATTATGTTTACCGAAGATATGATATTGGGGAACTTAAAACAAAATATCCTAAAATATTTGAAATGCCTTTTGATTCTAAAAGAAAACTTATGAGTACTGTTCATCAAATTGATAATAAATATGTGTGCTATACTAAAGGCGCATTAGAAAGCGTTTTAGAAGTTTGTACCAAAATAATGAGTGATGGAAAGATTATTCCTTTAACTGAAGAAATTAAAAATGAAATAATGATAAGTACAGAAAAGTATTTAAAAGAAGCTAAACGATTACTTGCATTTGCGAAAAAAGAAATAAAAACATTACCGGAAAATGAAGAAGAAAACATTGAATATGATTTAACATTTATAGGAATTACAACGATGATTGACCCACCTAGAGTTGGTGTTAGAAAAGCCATTAAATCTTGTCACAATGCCGGAATAAAGGTTATTATGATAACAGGAGACCATAAAACGACGGCTACGGCTATTGCTAAAGATTTAGGCATTTATCGTAATGGTGATAGAGTATTAACCGGTAAGGAATTACAAAAAATGGACTTTAACCGGTTGAAAAGAATTATTAATAAAGTTACCGTTTTTGCTAGAGTAAGCCCTGAAGATAAAATGACGATTATTGCTGCATTAAAAGAAAATGGCGAAATTGTGGCAATGACTGGGGATGGCGTTAATGATGCTCCGGCCTTAAAAAAAGCCGATATTGGTATTTCAATGGGACTAAATGGAACTGATGTCGCTAAACAATCAGCGGATATGCTTTTACTAGATGATAATTTTAAAACTATTGAACATGCGGTAAGAGAAGGAAGACGAGTTTACCGCAACATCGGGAAAGTTATTCAGTTTTTATTAGCTGGTAATATTGCTGAAGTTTTAGCTATCCTTGTGGCAACAGTCTTTAACTGGCAGACACCACTTCTTGCAATTCATATTTTATTTGTTAATTTAGCCACTGATACACTTCCTGCTTTAGCTTTAGGTGTTGACCCTGAAGAAGAAAATATTATGAAGAAAAAGCCAGTTAAAAACGGTAGTTTATTTGAAAAAGGTTTAGTATTTAGAGTATTATGGTATGGAGCTTTTATTGCTTTCATTTCATTAGTAGCTCATCATATTGGTATAAAAGATGGCTATGATGTGGCTTTAACAATGACGTTTTTAGTGCTTTGTTTCTCACAAATTGTTCACGCTCTTAACCAGCATTCAAATACGATTTCCATTTTTTCGAAAAAACATCCTAGAAATCGCTACTTATATCTCGCAATGCTTATTTCTACTTTATTTGCTCTAATTATTTATACACTTCCAGTTACGAGAGAATTGTTCTCACTTACTTTATTAAGTACTAAAGAGTGGTTAATTGTTATTTTATTATCATTATCACCACTTGTTATGGTTGAAATATTTAAATTATTAAGGAGGAATTTAAAATGAAAACAGAAAATATGCCAAAGATTGAACTTCACGTTCATTTAGATGGGTCAGTAAGGCCTAAAACAATTATGGAGTTTTTAGATGTTAAAGAAGAAGATATTAAAGCTAGTAACGGAGATTTAAGTGATTATTTAGACAAGTTTGAAGCTCCTTTAAAAATCTTACAAACTAAAGAAAATTTAGAAAGAGTTGCTAAAGAACTAGCCGAAGATTTAAAGGAAGATAATGTTATTTATGCTGAAATTAGATTTGCTCCAATGAAACATACTAAAGAAGGTCTAACGCCTGATGAGGTTATTGAAAGCGTTTTAAACGGTTTAAAACAAGTAGATATTAAAACTAATTTAATTTTGTGCTTAATGCGGGGTGATAGTTTCGGGGATAATTTAACAGTTGTTAATGAGGCGCTTAAATATTTAGGTAATGGTGTATGTGGCCTTGATTTAGCTGGTGATGAAAGTGCTTATAAAACAAGTGATTATAAAGAGTTTTTTGAAATTGCTAAAGACAATGATATTCCGTTTACAATTCACGCTGGTGAAGCATCAGGAATAGATAGTATTAATGAAGCTATTAATTTAGGAGCGAAAAGAATAGGTCACGGTATTAGATGTTTAGAAGACAAAGATACTTTAAAAAGAATTATCGACGAAGAAATTGTTTTAGAGGTTTGTCCAACTAGTAATGTTCATACAGGCGCAGTATTAAAGTATGAAAAACATCCAATTTATAATTTATATAAAAAAGGCGTTCTTGTAACTATTAATACCGATAACCGAACAGTTTCTGATATAACCCTTACTAAAGAATATTCTAATTTAATAGAAACATTTGGTATTTTAAAAGATGACTTTATTAATATGAATAAAATAGCTATTAAAAATTCATTTTTACCTTCAATGGAAAAAGCTGATTTGTTAGAAAAACTAGAACAAGAAGAATAAAAAAATACTTTGGGTAAAACCAAGGTATTATTTTTTGGGATATTTTTGTTTTATATTAGTTCTGCCTAATATATAATCAAGACTAGTATCATAATAGTCAGCTAAAATACATAATTTATCAATTGGTATTAATCTTATACCAAGTTCATATTTGCTGTATTGCTGCTGGGTTGTTTTAATTATTTTAGCTACCTCATCTTGAGTTAAATCTTTATCTTCTCTTAAATCTTTTAATCTTTTGACGGTCATTAGTATCACTTCCTAAATATATTTTCGCATACATCTAAATATATGTAAAGTAAATGAAAATATAATTGGTAACTGTAAAAATATAGGCTAAAATTGAATAGAATAGAAACTATAAAAATAGTAATAATAGGAAGTAGAGAATAGCGGGAAGGGCGATATAAATGAGAATAAGAAAAAGATATAATATAAATAGTTTAACAGGAACATATTATTTATAGCTAAAAGAAGGAATAGAAAATATGTTAGAAAACACAAGTATAGCCAAAATAAGTGAAGGATTTAATTTCGATAATGAAAATACTGTTATATGTAATGTAAGTATTGATAAAACAACAACTAGTCCAGATTCAACACCATATTCATGTCCAAGTGGATATACATTAAATGGTACTAAATGTTATAAAAATTAAAGTTAATAAAATATAAATAATTATGATTTTTTCTATATAATAAAAAACTGCTAAGGCAGTTAATTTAAAATATAAATACCAATAGTTAAATAAGTTGCAAATAATAACCATATTAAATAAGGAATTTGAAGGTATGCTGATAACTTATTATCTTTATAAAAAGCTTTAATCATATAAATAACAAGTATTACTAGAATAATAATCCAAATAATAGCTAGAAATTTAAGTTTAAAAGTAAAGAAAATAAAAGTCCATAAATAATTAAAAATAAGTTGTAAGTAGTAAAAAAATTTAATTTCTTTATTTTTAGAACTAATTTCATAACTAATTCCCATTAATAAGTATAAAACACTCCAGACAATCGGAAAAACAATTCCAGGTGGGGATAGTGGGGGATTTGTGTACTCGGAGTAAATATCAGTATTGGTTAAAAAACCAACTATTCCTCCTAAAATCAAAGGTAAAAATATTGTAATTAACTTTTTCATAAGTATCACCTAATATATTTTATGGATATAAAAAAGAATTATACTAATTGTATAACTCATCTTTCAAT
>CALVRT010000071.1 GCA_944358735.1 uncultured Bacilli bacterium
TTAGTAAATCTTTTCTTATACATGGACATTGTCTTTCTCCTTTACAATAATTTTTAAGTTCTTCACCATTTAACTTAAGCATAATTAAATATTTGGCATATCTTGGAGCATCTTTCCGGACTTCTCCGTTACCTTTATTATAATACAATTCTTTGATTTTGTCTACATTGTAAGTGATAATTTTTATATTATCGACATAACTATTATTATTTGCTTTGTCATAGACTTCATATTCATAGTTTTTGTAATTATAATATTTAGGTAAGTTAGTATTTAAATTAAGCTGATAAAAATTAGGCATATTATCAAGTTTTCTTCCCGCATCGGTATAAGCACCATATAGCGCACTGATATAGGCATAATTTCGTCTATTTAAGCTACGATAATAAAACTGATTAACTTCGATATTAACAATATTATTGTCAGCCTGAATTAATAAATCAGATATTTTTTTTCTTTCACCAAATCTTTCATAAGGAATAACGGGATTTAAAACTTTTAAATATTGAATATTTTCTAAAGGTAAAACATTTTCTAAAAATTTTTTTAGTAATTTTTTACTAGGTGGCATGCCAAAGATTTGTTGGAATAATAAATCGTTAAAGCCATCTAGGTATTTACTTTTTTGATACATTTTTCATCTCCTTTCATTTTTTTTGTTTTTTACCAAAGTTTACCTTGTTTGGTTCTATCCAAACCAGAAGGGTATTTACCCTTTTATTATATATCATAGGAGATTTATTTGAAAAATCCTTCTTTTTTTGAAAAATTTTTTTAAAAGATAAAAAGCACCCGTTTAAGGTGCTTTTTATCTTGTTTCACTTTTGATTAATTTGGCATGCATAACAACTCTTTGGGTGCCAGCGACATCTTTACAAGTTGATAAAGTAATTATTTTATCATTACTATTAACCTGGGCGCTAAAATTTTTGACACTTCTACTTTTTAAAGTTTGTAAGAATGTATCATATTCATTGTCAGAGCTAAAGGTTGTTTGTAAATAATAACTTTCAACGGGAATAGTGTAAACACTAAAAACTTGCCATAAAGTATTTTCAGTTGGCGTTGAAAATTTAATAATGTAATTATCTTTATTATTATACCAACTACTTTCAGTTATATTTTTTAAAGAGCCAAACATTGTATTATTAAGCCTTCCGTGTCCATAAATAATGGTATTTTTGTCAAAATTAACCATATTATTGCGGTAATCAGCATATATCCAGCCGGCATCATTTTCACTTTTATCAAAAGCGTGGGTTAAGTAATAGTCATTATCAGTTGTTTGGACTACTGGATAATTAATATTTGTGCCATTAACTTTAATAAAACCGACAGTATCCGGATTTTTCGCTTTTAATTCATTAAAGTCAACACTCATCATATCCATATTAATATAATACCAATAATCGTCAGTTACATCTTCTGGTGGATTGACATTAGTAGCATTTTTCGCCGGCCTTTCAGTAGCCACATCACTAACATCATCTTTAATTTTTTTAACTTCTTCATTATCTTTATTCCACAAAAATATTTTAAGTAATGAGAAAATAACAACACCAAGACTAATAAATAGAATTAAAAATAGAATAATTCTTGATACTTTTAATTTTCTTTTAACTTTTTTTGATGGCTTGTCAACTGTTTTTTTAGTGTTTGGAAATATATCTTTAATAAGTTCTTTCGCATCATCTGTAATTATTGGTTCAATTTTTAGTTGATTATTTTTTTTATTAGAAACATTTGTAGATGTTTTTGTTATAGAATTTTTACTAGAACTTTTTTTTATCGGTGTTTTTGTTACTGTTTTTTTATTATTAGTTTTCTTTTTTGATGAATTATTTGTTCTTTTTTTATGATTTTGGGGTTTGCCAATTTGTTTAATATTTCTATTTGCTTGCTTTTTTTTACCTTTATTGCGGTTTTTATTAGCTTTAGTAACGTGTTTCTTTTTTCCAGCCATATTAATCCTTCTTTCCTAAATTATTATAACATTTTAAATATTTGATGTAAACGTTTTATAATGTGTAAAGTTAGTGAAGAAAAAGTGTAAAGTTAGATATAAATGTGTCAAAACCTATTGCTTTATTTTTTTTATGGTGTTAGAATGAAGACAGAAAAGCAGAAATGCTAAAATTTTAGAAAAGAGAGGAAAGATAAAATGAAGTCAAAAATTAAAAAGATGTTAGGGTTATTTGTTTTCTGCGCTGCAGTAATTCCATTTACAAATGTAAGTGCAGCCACTTATACTGAACAGGATTTAACAAATTTAAACAACACACCAATAACTAGTGAAGACACTTTTACTGTTGGTGGAAGTACTTATATTGGAACTGATGGAGCATTAACCATTAATAGCGGTAATATTGTATTTTCTATAACTAATGACCGAATTGTAATGAACATTAATGGTGATGTTACATTAAATAGTGGTCAAAACTTTTTCATTAAAGTTCCAGATGCTTTATCAGCTATGACTTCTGGTATGGGTTTTGCACTAGTAATTAATAATGGTTCAACTTTGAATATTAATGGAACAGTTATTATCCCAGCAGGTAGTGGGGGAAACACTAATGGTTTAGTTACTAATAATGGAACTGTTAATGTTAATGGAACAGTAGAACTTAGAAGTACTGGTAGTTATTCTGGAACAGGTACAACTAATGTTAATGGAAATTTTGTAGTTTATGGTATTAATGGAACTAATTTAAATTCTAATATAATTTTACAAAATACAGGCTCTATTTATGCTGATAGCGATGTCGTAAGTAAGGTTTCTGCTGGAGTAAATGGTATGCAAATTACTGACAAAGCTAATAAAGATTATGATTCAGTAACTGCCAGTGTTGTAACCGCAAATGGTAATAATACGTTTGCTTATGCTTATGAACTATCACCAGTTCAGGAAACTATGACTCCAGAACAAACTCCAACTACTGATACAACTGAAGAAGTGAAAAAAGAAGAAATGAAAAACCCTGAAACATCTGATAATATTCTAGTTTACGGTGCACTAGCTTTAGCTGGTTTAGGCGTAATCACTGTAACTTCAAGAAAATTACTTAAACATTAAGCTCTATATGAGCTTTTTT
>CALVRT010000072.1 GCA_944358735.1 uncultured Bacilli bacterium
GATGGAACAAACATAGAAACTGCAACACATTCAGTAGTAATAAAATTGAAAGCTGAACATTTATCATATGATAATGGAAAAACAAGTTTACCTTGTGAAGATGTACAATGTGCAATAGATGAAATAAGAAAGGAATTAGAGTAGGTGGTATAAAAAATGAAGAAGATAAAAGGACATAAAAGATTTATATTAATAGGATTTATGTTAGGTTTATTTCTTGCTGGGACAACAGGAGTATTAGCACTTACATATTATGCGAGTAAAGATGTGTCGTATGATAATAGTGCAAGCGGAATGACTTCAGAGAATGTCCAAGATGCGATAGATGAACTTTATCAATTAGCTAATGCAATAGATGTAAATGGTGCAAAAATTCCAACCGTAACCAGTGGCGATGGATTATATAAAGATAGTTATGAAGAAAATGTTTATACATATAGAGGAAATAATCCAAATAACTATGTAACTTTTAATGGAGAAACATGGCGAATTGTTAGTATTAATACTAACAATGAGACTATTAAAATAATACGAAGTAGTGTGTTATCAGATATGGCATATGATACAAGTAATAATGGTAGGTTTGTTAGTAGTAGTCAGTACTGTAATGCAATTAGCTGCAATATCTATGGGAGTTTAAATAGCTTATATGACACTAATGGGAATAAAATTACAACGCTAGCGCGACCAATAAATGGTACAGCATATATGTTGCCAAGTAAAGAATCTGAAATAAGTACATACTTAAATGGTACCTATTATAATACATTGAATAGTACTGCTAAAAATATGATAGTAAATGGGGATTATAAAGCAGCAATATTAGATTCAACAACCTTTTCGCAAACAAATATAAGTACCCAAATAGGCAATATTAAAAAGGCCATATGGAAAGGCAAAGTTGGATTACTAGATGCTACAGAATATATGAGAGCCACAACTGGAAGTAGTGTTAGTAGTGATAATTGGCTGCATATCGGTGATGCTTATTGGACAATGTCAGGTAGAAGTATTAATGCATCCAACCTCGTATGGGTTATTCATAGCGATGGTGATATTTGGTATTTAAATTCTTCTAATTCTTATGGTGTTCGCCCGGTTTTAACTTTATCAGCTGATGTTAAAATTAAATCTGGAAATGGTACTTCGGGAGCACCTTACCAATTATCATAGATCTCCGATAATATCAAATAAGTTTATAAACATACTTTAATTCAATAAAACAATATATATAAAGGGTATATAATATATACACGGCTAACCTAATTTGTCGCTTTTCTCGGGTTGGCCGTGCTTTTTTATTAAGACCTAATATGGTCTTTTTTGGTCTAATTATGTTATCCCATTTATATAATTTAATAAAGGGGAGATTACTTGTGAATAGTAGTATAGAAAAAAGAGTTGTTGATGAAGCTCTTTATATGATAGAAACTAAAAAAACTTTAAGAGAGATTGCTAAAGTCTTTAAAATATCTAAAAGTACAGTTCATAAAGATTTAAAAGAAAAATTAAAAAATATTGATAATCATTTATTTATGGAGGTTAAATTAATATTAGATGAACATATTAAAATTAGACATATTCGTGGTGGTGAGTCAACGAAAAAAAAGTATCTTAAATTAACAAATAATTCTGTTAAAAAATAATATCCTGTGATATAATAATATTTGAAGAAAAAGGTGATGAAAATGTTTTCAAAAGATATAGGAATAGATTTAGGAACAGCAAACGTTTTAATATATATCAAAGGGCAAGGTATTGTTTTAAATGAACCAAGTGTTGTAGCGATTGATGCTGATACTAAAAGACCACTTGCTGTCGGTCATGAAGCGAGAGAAATGCTTGGAAGAACTCCAGGTAAAGTAAAAGCAATTCGTCCGATGAAAGATGGTGTTATTGCTGACTTTGAAATAACCGAAATAATGCTTAATAGTTTTATTAGAAAAGCTAATGCTAAAAGCTTTTTTGCTCGTCCAAGAATCTTAATTTGTTGTCCTAGTAATATAACCCAAGTTGAAAAAAATGCGATAAAAGAAGCAGCTGAAAGAACTGGAGCACGTAAAGTATATTTAGAAGAAGAACCAAAAGTAGCGGCTGTTGGTGCTGGTATGGATATCTCTAAACCAAGTGGCAATATGGTTATTGATATCGGTGGTGGTACAACAGATATAGCGATACTTTCTTTAGGTGGTATTGTAACTTCTTCATCAATTAAAATCGCTGGTAATGTTTTTGATAACGATATAATTAAATACATTAAAGATAAATATAAATTATTAATTGGTGATAGAACAGCTGAAGATATTAAATTTACGATTGGTACTGTTTTTCCAGGCTCATTAAATGAAAAAATGGAAGTAAGGGGAAGAGATTTAGTAACTGGTCTTCCACATACAGTAACGATTACTTCCGATGAAGTTGAAGAAGCTTTAAGGGAAAGCGTATATGTAATTGTTAATGCTGCTAAATCAGTTTTAGAGCAAACTCCACCAGAATTATCAGCTGATATTGTCGACAAAGGTATCGTTATTACCGGTGGTGGTGCTTTATTAAATGGTTTTGACCAATTACTTGCGCACGAACTAAAAGTACCTGTATTTTTAGCTGAAAGTCCACTTACTTGTGTCGTTGAAGGAACAGGTGTTTTACTAGAAAATGTAAATTTACTAGAACAAGGTTTAAGTAAAGGATATTAGGATATAATAATACCAGAAAGAGGGTAAATTTATGGATAAAACAAAAGGCGAAATTTTAGCAGATAATTTATTTGATAAAAAAGAAAATGGTTGGTTAAAAGATAATGATACCAAAGAAATTATGCTCTTTGCTGAAAGTTATATGAATTGTTTAAATAAAGCCAAAACCGAAAGACAATTTATTAAAAAAGCTAAACAAGAACTTGAAATGGTTGGTTTTAAAGATATTAATACTTTAGACAATTTAAAAACAGGCGATAAAGTTTATTATATTAACCGTGATAAGGGACTCTTTGCTAGTGTTATTGGAGAAGAACCATTAGCTGACGGTATGCAGTTAGTTGGAGCACACGTTGATAGTCCAAGACTAGATTTAAGACCTAATCCGTTATATGAAACCGATGATTTAGCATTCTTTAAAACTCGCTATTATGGCGGAATTAAAACTTATCAATGGACGACAATTCCTTTAAATTTATATGGTGTAGTTACTAAAGCAGATGGAACTGTTATCGATGTTAATATTGGAAATCAAGCTAGTGACCCTGTATTTGTAATTACTGATTTACTACCACATTTAGCTTATAAACAAGAAAAGAAATCTTTAGGTGATGGCATTGAAGGCGAAGATTTAAATATTTTAATTGGTAGTATGCCTTTTAAAGATGATAAAGTATCTGATAAAGTAAAATTAAATATTTTAGATATTTTAAATAAAAAATATGGCATTACTGAAAGAGATTTTATCAGTGCTGAACTTGAATTAGTACCAGCTTTTGAAGCTCGAAGTTTAGGTTTTGATAAAAGTATGGTTGCCGGCTATGGACAAGATGATAAAGTATGTGCCTATACTTCTTTAATAGCTTTATTGAATGTTAAAAATAATAAAAAAACAGCCACTTTAATTTTAGCTGATAAAGAAGAAATTGGTAGTATGGGTAATACGGGAATGTATTCTAATACTTTTGAATATTATGTTAATTTATTGTTAGAAAAAACTGGGCAAAATGATTTTAATAAAGTAAATACAGTATTATGTCATAGTAAATTATTGTCAGCTGATGTAACCGCAGCCTATGACCCAAATTTTGCTGATGTTTTTGAAAAAAATAATGAATCTTTCATTAATAAAGGTGTTTCTATTAATAAATATACTGGTGGCCGTGGAAAAAGTGGCGCTAGTGATGCTAATAGCGAATTTGTTGGTTATGTTCGCGGTATATTAGAAAAAAATAATATAACTTATCAATTAACCGATATGGGTAAAATTGGTATGGGCGGTGGTGGAACTATTGCTTATATTCTTGCTAACCGCGGTATGGATGTAATTGATTTAGGCGTTCCTGTTTTATCAATGCATTCACCTTATGAAGTAACAAGTAAATTTGATATTTATATGGCATATTTAACTTATAAAGCTTTTTATCAAGGTTAAGATAAAAAGTTTTTT
>CALVRT010000073.1 GCA_944358735.1 uncultured Bacilli bacterium
AGAAAATGTGGTTGATGCTAATACACCATTTAGATTAATGAGTAAGAAATCTCTTGCTGATTGTATAAAATTAATTCCAAAGGACTTTAATTTATCTAATGTGGTTTTAGCGGTTGCATATCAAAAAAAGGGATATAAAGTTAAATATCTTCCGGTAACTTTTAGGCCAAGACAAGGTGGGGTAAATTCGATTAATTTAAAAAAGATTAGTGGCATTGGTAAAAAAGCTTTAAAAGATTTTAAAGTTATAAATCAAAATTTTAAGAAAGCAGGATTAAAATGAAAAAATATTATAGTACAATATTAGTTGGTATTTCTTTATTTGTTATTACTTTTTTAATATGTATGTTAAGTAATTTAGATGTTTTTACGTTTAATGGAAGTTCGTAGGGAGATTCTAGTGTATTTAAATATATTGGTTGGATGATAGCTGAAGGGCAAGTACCTTATTTAGATACTTTTGACCATAAAGGCTTGCTTATTTATATTATCAATTATATTGGTTATTTAATTTCGCCAAATAGAGGACTTTGGTTTCTTGAGCTTTTATTTATGTTTGTTTCGGTTTTGTTTTCGTATAAAATTGCCCGTAAATTTGTCTCAAAACCCCTTTCCTTATTGATAACATTAATTGCTTTTGCGTCGTTATATGTTTATTTTGGCGCGGGAAATTATGTTGAAGAATATGCCTTACCTTTTCAATTGGTCGCCCTTTATATATTTTTTGATTTTTTCTTATCGCCACAAAAATATATGAGTAGTGGTAACTATAAACCAAAATTAATAGTTATTCACCAAAAACTAGATGAATATCCTTCGATTGAAAAAACGTTGAAAGCATTTTTGAAAAATAATAATTATAAATTAGTTTAGGATGGTGAGCTTGGTATTTATGAAAGACAAGATTAGTTTAAATAATATGATATCAAAATACAAGTTTATTATTTTGTATGGAATATTTGGTGTACTTACAACTGTGATAAACATAGCTGCTTACGGCGTTTTATATGAAATTTTAAACATTTCGAATATTGTTAGTACTATTATTTCGTGGATTATTGCCGTTGTTTTTGCTTTTGTTACCAATAAGATTTGGGTTTTTGAAAGTAAATGTTTTGATAATAAGTTATTACTTTCAGAGTTGAAAAAATTCTTTGGTTGTCGGATTGCTACTGGAATTCTTGATTTAGGTATTATGTTTATTGGGGTTGATGTTTTAGGTGGTCCAGCGCTTATTTTAAAGACAATTTCTAATCTATTAGTTATTGTTTTAAACTATGTAATGAGTAAATTTATTGTATTTGGAGAAAAAGGTAAAATTTAATAAAATTAATTATGTTAAAACCAGGAGGCTTTTTGATGTTTAAAAAAAATTATAAGATGATTTTATTTTGTTTTTCTATATCTTTAATAGTTTTAATGTTTGTTTCGGCTAATTCGCCATTATATCCAATGAATTTCGCCCAAGATATTAATGCTTATTTTACCGTGGGAAAAGGCTGGATAAATGGGCTTATACCGTATTTAGATTTATTTGACCAAAAAGGACCGGTACTTTATTTGATATACGCTATTGGGGCACTAATTAGTAGTACATCTTTTATAGGAATATTTATTTTAGAAGTTGTTTCTTTTACTATCTTTTTGTTTTATATGCATAAAATTGTTAATTTATTTATTGATTATAAAAACAATTATTTAATTTTGCCAATTTTTGCAGTTTTTATTGGTATTTCATATCCTTTTAGTTCTGGCGGAACAGCTGAAGAATTTATATTACCATTTTTAGCTTTTTCTCTATATTATTTATGTAGTTATTTTATAGGAAATGAACTTACAAAAAAACAATATTTTATTAATGGCTTATTTGCTGGTATAGTATTTATGATTAAACTAAATTTAGCTACTTTTTGGGCTTGCTTTATACTTTTTATATTTATCGATTTAATAATGAAAAAAGAAATGAAGAGCGCATTTCAAAATGCCCTTATATTTGTTTTAGCAATGCTTATACCATTTATTATTTTTAATATTTATTTTTTAGCTACCCGTGCTTTAAGTGATTTTTACGATGCTTATTTTTACTTTAACATTTTTGCCTATGGTTCTGATGCACCTTTAATAACAAAAATTGAAAATGCTTTAAATTGTTTTATGACTAGGTCAGCCACACTTAACTGGTTTGTAGTATTTTTCTGGTTTTTAACATTTAGTTTTATTAGAACACTTAATATTGCTAGAAAATATAAAATAATGTTTTACATGGCACTAATTTTTACAATAATTCTTGTTTATTTTTCTTCAAACTATGAGTATTATTTATTAGTACTTATGCCATTTTTAATATTTGCTTTTATCGATATTTTTAGATTTTTGAAAAAATATTTAAACAAGTTATTTACGACTAAACTTTTTATAGTTTTATTAATTGTTTTGTATATTGTATTAGGTTGTTTGGCTTATAAAGGCACTAATTATAAACCAGCAAGATTTACAAAATTAGAAGATTATGAAACTTATAAAATTATAGAAGAAATAAATAGTAGTGAGGATAAAAGCTTGCTTAATTATCGTTGCTTGGATACTGGGTTTTATTTTATGACGAACTCGCTTCCAACCGAAAAATATTTCTTTAAATTAAATGTTAATGAAGAAGATTTCCCAGAATTATTTGAAAGTCAAAGAAACTGTATTAAAGAAAAATGCGTAAATTATGTTTTGATTTTAAATCCGAATGTTGAAAATAATCCTGAAGAACAAAAGTTACTAGCTGGAAATTATGAAAAAGTAATTGAGATAACAGAAAAATTTGTTGATACCAAAGGTAATATGCGGGAGTTGCCGCTGTATTTATATAAAAGGATAGATTAAATAAAATTGTTAATTATTTGTAAAAAAGAATAATATTATGGTTAAAAATTGCTATAATATTATTTTTCTGATATAATTGTATTTGAAAATAGGAGGTAGGGTTAATGAGTAAAAAGTTTTTATATTGTTTAATGTTTTTAATAGCCTTTTTTATGTTTAATATAGATGTAAATGCGGCTACAATATCTGATGGCATTTATTCAATTCAAAGTGCAATAGCTAATAAAGTTGTTGATGTTGATGACGCAAAGGCAAAAAATGGAACTAATGTCCAATTATATGCATCTAATAATACTAATGCTCAAAAATGGAAAGTTACCAATCTAGGTAATGATACATATGAAATAGCTAGTTTAGTTAATGAAAACTTTGTTTTAGACGTTGATAATGCTGGTAAGAAAAATGGAACGAACGTCCAAATATATAACCGCAATAATACCAACGCTCAAAAGTGGACTCTTAAATATGCCGGCGATGGTTATTATTATGTTATTTCTAAATGTAGCGGTCTATATTTAGATGTAGACAATGCTGGTAGTGCTAATAAAACTAATATTCAAACATATAAAGGGAATGGTACTAAAGCACAAAAATTTAAGTTTATTGAGGTTTTAGAAGGTACACAGTCAATTGAAGATGGTATATATTCAATTACAAGCTTTACAGATAGTAATTTAGCTTTAAGCGTTGAAGGGGAAGCTAATAAAAATGCTGAAATTGCCTTAAGTAATAAAAGTGATGATTGGTCACAACTATGGCGAGTTAAATATCTTGGAAATGGTTATTATTCAATTGTTTCATATATGAACGAGAGTTTAGTTTTGGATGTTAAAGGAGGAAACGCAGCTAATGAGACTCGTCTTCAATTATATAGTTCAAATAATACAAACTCGCAAAAATGGATAGTCAAAGAAGTTGATGGTTATTATAATATTGTTTCAGCTTTAGATAAAATGTATGTTGATATTAAAGACGGTAGCATTAAAGATAATAGCCCAATTCAAATTTATCACGGTAATGACACCAATGCTCAAAAGTTTACCTTTACCAAAGTTGAAACAGAGCAAATTGAAAATGGAATTTATACATTAAATAGCGCACTTGATAATTCTAAAGTTGTCAGTGTTAATTCCGAAATTGCCTTAAATGGGGCAAATGTTAATTTACAAACAGATAGCAATAGAAATTCACAAAAATGGCATGTTGAGTATCTTGGTGATGGTTATTATTCGCTAAAATCAGCAATGGATGACATTTATACATTAGATGTTGCTGGTGGAAGTTTAAGTAGCGGGACAAATGTTCAAATATATAAGTCCAATAATACAAATTCGCAAAAATGGTATATAAAATCAGCTGGTGATGGATATTTTTACTTAATTTCTAAACTTAGCAACATGTATTTAGATGTCGATAATGCCGAGATAGCTGAGGGAACTAACATTCAAGTTTATAATGGTAATAAAAGTGATGCACAAAAATTTAAATTAACGCAAACAACAATCAATAATGATGATGTTGTAATCAATCAGCCATATGAAGAAGGTTATTATACGATTGCGACTAAACTTAATACAAATAAAGTTTTAGATGCAGCTGGAGGCGAGAAGTCTAATGGCACTAATATTCAGCTCTATGATTATGATAATGTTGTCGCACAAATTTGGTATTTGAAAAAGTTAGAAGATGGCTATTATGCTATTATAAGTTCAATGAACCCAGAAATTGCTATAACGGCCGCAAGTAGTGATGTTAAAAATAATGTAAATGTTGAGCTTTCTAAATACACTGGCGCCGATACTCAAAAGTGGATTATAAAAGATTTAGGTGATGGATATGTATCAATTATTTCCAAAGCAAGTGGTTTAGTAGTTGACGTTGATAATGCAAATACAGCTAACAGAACAAATATTAAATTATATCAAAATAATGGTAACGATGCTCAAAAGTATAAAATAACTGCACACACTAGTCAAAAAGTTTATAATGGTATAGATGTTTCATACCATCAAGGAACAATCGATTGGGGAAGCGTTGCACGTACAGGTATGGATTTTGTCATTATTAGAGCAGGGTTCGGCGGGGATTGGACTTACCAAGACGATAAGAAATTTTTAGAGTATGTGGCAGCTTGCGAAAAATATAATATTCCATATGGTTTATATTTATATTCTTATGCCAGTGAAATCGATAATAGTGAAACTAGCGCCCAGGCGGAAGCTAGACATATGTTAAGACTTATTGACAAAATAGAAGAAAACAATTATTCACCAAATTTAGGTACTAAAGTTTTCATTGATATGGAAGATGAGAGTGTAGTTACTGCTGGTAAAGATAAGTTAACTGCCGTTTCTGATACTTTTTGTTCACAAATAGAAGCGAATGGTTATAGTTGCGGGATATATGCTAATAAAGATTGGCTTATTAATAATTTAAATACTCAAGAACTTGCTAAAAAATATGAAATATGGTTAGCTGAATGGATTAATGCAGACAGTCCCTCTCATATTTATGCTAGAACTAAAAAGCCAACTTACAATTTAACCTCTTATAAGTATTGGCAATTTGCTTCTGATGGCAATATAAACGGTATAAATGGCCGGGTTGATATGGATTTAGGCTATGATATATTTGATTAAAAGTTCGATAAACAAACGATAAATTATCGGCTTTTTTTCTTTGTTAAATGGCGAATAATGTTGCAGTTTAGTTTATTCCTATGATATAATGAATAATAAGTTGGTGATAGAAATGCGAACAATAAATTCACTTAAAAATGTCCTTGGCAACTTTGCCAATAATTTACTTTTAAATTTACTTCGTTTTGTTTCGAGAATTATTTTTGTAAAAGTATTAAGTGATGTTTATTTAGGGGTAAATGGACTACTTTCAAATGTTTTAGGTTTGCTTGCTTTAAGTGAGCTTGGAATTTCAACTGCAATCAGTTATAGCTTGTATAAACCTTTAGCTGATAAGGAAACAAGTAAAATAAAATTATTAATGCGCTTTTATCAAAAGGCTTATAGAATAATTGCTTTAATTGTTTTAGTTCTTGGAATAATATTGATACCATTTTTACCTTGGTTTATTAAAGATACATCAGGAATTGAAAATTTAACCTTTATATATTTAATTTTTCTTGGTAATATGGTTATTACTTATTTATTCTCTTATAAAAGAACACTTATTACAGCCGACCAGCGTAATTATAAAATTATGCCAATGATAATGCTTTCCAATTTGTTGTTAACGATTTCCCAAATAGCCGTATTACTATTGTTTAAAAATTATATTATATATTTATTAATGCAATCAGTTTTTACAGTTGTAGAAAACTTATTAGTTAATCACGTTATTAATAAGGAATATCCTTATTTAAAAGAAAAGGTTAACGAAAAATTGCCAAAAGAAGAATTAAAAACAATTGCAACCAATATCAAAGCTCTTATGTATCATAAGGCTGGCTCTTATGTCTTAACAGCTTCTGATAATATAATTATTTCAAAATTTATTGGTATTGTAACTGTTGGGGTATATTCTAACTATGTTTTAATCGTTAATATGATAAATTCATTTATTACGGTATTAATTAATAATGTTACGGCCTCATTTGGTAATTTAATTGCCAAAGAAGACGGAGAAAAGAGTTTAAAAGTCTTTAATGAAATGAATTTAATTTGCTTTATTTTATATGGAGTAGCTTCGGTTTGTTTTGTTAATTTATTTACTCCGTTTATTGAACTTTGCTTTGGTGAAAAGTTTGTTTTACCAATTATTGTCGTACTACTTATATCTGTTAATAATTTTCTAGTTGGTTTAAATCTCGCACCAATAACAATCCAATCAGCAGCTGGGCTTTATAATAACGATAGATATGTACCAATAATTCAATCAATTGTTAACATTGTTATCAGCGTTGCTTTAGTTTTCCCACTTGGTATTGCTGGGGTATTGCTTGGAACGTTAATTAGTCAATTTATTCCAATTATTGTTAAACCAGTTATTGCTTATCGTCACGTCTTTAACGAAAATGTAATGCTTTACTTTAAAAATTTAGCAAAACAATTATTATTATTATTTATGGCTATTGGCTTAAGCTTCGGTTTAACAACTTTAATTGGTTCACATGGCTATATTTTAGACTTTGCTATTGGTTTAGTTATCAGTTTAGTTATAACTTTGCCAGTTATGTATTTAGGCTACCGGAGAACTAGGGAGTTTAAAGATTTAAAAGGACGTATTTTATTTATGATTGATAAAATTAAAAATAGTAGGAGGAAAGCTGAAAACAATGGGTAAACATAAATGTAAACAAGCTTATCTTATTATCGCTCATAGCGAATTTGATATTTTAGAAAAACAACTTAAGTTATTAGATGATGAAAACACTGATATATATTTACATATTGATAAAAAAGTAAAAGACTTTGATTTTAATCATTTTGAAAAAATAGTAAAAAAATCTAAATTATTTTTTACCGAAAGACTTGACGTTAGATGGGGCAGTTTTAAACAAATAGAATGCGAATATTTACTATTTAAAACCGCCAGTAAAAATAATTATGATTACTATCATTTACTTTCTGGTATCGATATGCCGCTTGTAAGTCAAAAAGAAGTTCAAGAGTTTTTTGATAAGCATCAAGGTAAAGAGTTTGTCTGCTTTGATAATCATACTTTAATTAGTCCTAGTGCTTTAAGCCGCGTAAAATACTATCATTTCTTTGTTCCTTGGGCTCGCAGTCAAAATAAATTTAAACGCAAATTCTTCCATATATTTCATTTTCATAGTGTTAAATTTCAGCAAAAAATTGGTGTTAATCGGTTAAAGAAAGTAAATTATATCTTTCGAAAGGGCGCTAATTGGGTTAGCGTAACAAATGATTTTGTTAAATATTTACTTTCCAAAGAAAAAGAAATAAAAAAAATATTTCGCTTTAGCTACTGCGCTGATGAATTGTTTGTTCAAACAGTTCTTTATAATAGTGAATTTTATAAAAATGTTTATAGCAAGAAAAATGACGATTATTTAGGTATTAAGAGGTATATTGATTGGAAGCGCGGTGAACCTTATACTTTTAAAATAGAAGATTATGATTTACTTGTTAATAGTGGATGCTTTTGGGCTAGAAAATTCTCAAACAAAGTAGATAAAGAAATAATTGAAAAACTATATGAAAAAGGGATGAAAAATGAGTAAAGTAAGTATAATAGTTCCGGTATATAATTCTGAAAAATATTTAAAAAAATGCCTAGATAGTTTAACTAGGCAAACCCTTAAAGATATTGAAATTATTTTAGTAAATGATGGTAGTACTGATAAAAGCCTAGAAATTATAAATAGTTATTTAAAGGATAAAAGAATTAAATTATTTAATAAAGAAAATGGTGGCCAAGCTTCGGCTCGGAATATGGGCCTAAAAAAGGCTACTAGTGACTATATTATGTTTATTGACAGTGATGATTATGTAGAGCTAGATATGTGCGAAAAATTATACGAAATTATTTCTAAAGGTTATAATATTGTTTGCACAGATTACTATATAACTAATGGAAAAGATAAATATTCAAAGATTTTGGATAATAAATTATCTGGTGAAATTACGGTCAAGGAATATATATTTAGTGGTGCTGGCCCTTGTAATAAAATATATGAAACTGCTTTTTTAAAAAACAATAATTTTAAATTCCCTGAAGGAATTATATATGAAGATTTAGCGATTATTCCAGCGTTAGCAAAATATGAACCTAAAGTATATTATTTAAATACTGCATTTTTACATTATGTCCATCACGAAGGGTCAACGATGCGAGTTAAAGAATATAAAACAAAATATGAAGATATTTTTAAGGCAAGTCAAATTTTATATAATGGTTTAATTAATACAAAATATAAAGCTGAACTTGAATATTTATTTATATATCATTTGCTTTATTTAGGTTCTCTTAATTTTTATCAATATGAAAAATATAAACAAATTGATAAAATAGCTAATTTTATGCGAGAAAGATTTCCTAAATGGTCTAAAAATAAATATTTAGTTAAGAACACTAAAAAAGAAAAATTATTAATGACGTTATTCTATCATAAAAAATATAAGTTAATTAAATTAGGACAAAAATTAAAGAGGTGAAACAAATGAAAAGAGATAAAATCATTAAAGTTTTAATTACAATTCTTTTGTTACAACTACCATTTTTAGATATGTTTAGAACTACGGCTTTTAAGGATATTGAAATATTTGGAATTACGATAATTGAGCTCGTTAACATTATGTGGATTGGCATTGCTCTTATTCTAACTTTAACAAAAGTGAAATTAAAAGAAATAATTAAACTTGGTATTTATTTATTAGTTGTTGGAATTTATATTTATTTGCATTATCAAAATATTATTAAATTTGATACTAATATTTTCCCTGATGCTAATTTTAATTTTATTACCGAAACATTTTATATTTTAAGAGTATATGTTTTACCACTTATGCTTTTATATGTGCTTTTACATAATAAAGATATCTTTAATAAAGAGTACTATTTTAAAATAGTTAAATGGATAATTGGCATTATATCATTTAGTATAATCGCTTTAAATATTTTAAAACTTTCTTATATTTCTTATAGTTCTACTCATAATCACGTTTTATATAATATGTTTGATTATTTCTTATATCAAGGTGATTATAAGCAACTAGCATCTCGTGGTTTCTTTGATTCTGCTAACGAACTTTCAGCCATTTTATTTATGCTTATGCCAATTAATATTTACTTACTTTATAAAGAAGGTAAAAAGTCCAATGTTGTTTTATATGTAGGACAGTTTTTAGCAATGGTTTTACTAGGCACAAGGACTGCTGGCTATGGCGCCGCTATTATTAGTGTAGCTGCCTTTGCTTGCTACGGTATTGTAATTTTAATCAAAAAGGAAAAAATTAATAAATGGTTTTTAACGACATTTAGTATTGCCGCTTTAGCTTGCAGTGCTTATATGTGTATTTCACCATTTATGTTTGGCAGAATAAATGACGGAAATTATAGTTTTGCTGTTCAAAACCAAGTGGCGTATACTGATTTAGAAAATGTTGATAGTCAAGATATAGATGCCTTAATAAATAAATATAAATATGAATATTTAATCAACGATTATTTCTTAGAAATATATCCAGTTAGTGGAGATACGGAGTTCTGGCTTAACTGTGCGAAGCGAGATAAGGCTTTAAATAACGATAGCCGGCAAATGAAGACCGATATTTTAAATAGAATTATGCAGCGTAATAATAATGATAATGATAAAATATTTGGCCTTGGTTATACTCTTAATTTTATTGATTTAGAACGTGATTATTATTATCAGTACTATTTATTTGGTATCGCTGGATTACTTTTATTCATTGGCCCATATTTCTATTTATTAATTAAAAATATCGTTATTGCACTTAAAAACTTTAAGAAAAATGTCTCTTTAAAAACAGTTTTATGTTTTATGAGCCCAATGCTTGGTATGATAATTGCTTATTATTCAGGTCACGTCTTTGGCTGGGTTAGTCCAATGATGTATTTAGTAATGTTCTTTGGATTACTGACTTATGTCGTTTATGAAAATAGTAAAGGGAAGGTGAAGAAAAATGAAAAATAAAATATTATTATTTATTGTTATATTTAGTGTAGCAAATATTTTCACTTTCCCAGCTTTTACCGTCACTCACGGCCTTGATAGTTACTGCACTGTTTATAATGGCTATAGTGATACAGCGCTTTGGTTTGCGCAAAATGGAAGAGTTATAACCGCTTTATTTTATTATTTGTTTGACTTTATAAATTTACCAATGGATTCTCTTGGCTTTGTTTCCGCTTTTCTAGCTAATATTTTCTTAACTTTGGCGATAATGAGAATTTATAAAGTTATTAAAGGAAATATTAATCTTAAAAATTTCTTTTGGGAAGCTTTACTTTTAATTAGTATTTTCTTACTTTTTTATAATCCATTAATGATTGAATTATATATGGTTGATGAAACCTTTGTTATGTGTCTAGGCATTTTATGTATAACGTTAGCAGCCGATTTTATAAATAGATTAGGTATAAAAAATTATTTATTAGCTTTATTATTTATGATTATTGGCGTTATATGTTATCAAGGAATTGCTTGTTACTTATTTATTTTAGTTATATTGTTTGCTAGTACTAAAATGGTTAATAATGATAAAAAAGATGTTATAGTTTTATGGCAAAAAATTGGCCTTTCTCTTTTAAGTTATCTTATTGCTTTTGCAGCAATGTATGGTATTTTGCAGCTAGTGTTAGCTGTAACAGGGGAGGTTACAACTAAACTTGGAAATATTGATTTAATTGCTAATACAGTTCATATTTTTACAAATTTAATTCCAGAAGCAATGCAGAATTTCTTTGGTTTCATTAATAAAAATTTATATTACGGTTTATGTATAATTGTTTTATTAATTACTGTTTTTGGTATCGTTAAAAATAATGGTAAAAAGATTAATATTATGTTAGTGCTTTTATTAATAATTGCTGCTATTATCGCACCTTTTGGGCCTAATTTCGTAATGAGTACTGACCAAAATTATACGGCGGCGCGTATGACTTTAACGCTTATGACTATTCCAAGTATTTTAATGATTTTAACGGTTATAAGGTTAAAATTTGATATTAAGTATTTTGTTTATGGTTTGCTTGCGGTAATGATTATAATCTTTGCTATTTTTGCTAGACAGTTTATTGTTAATACAAAAATTGATTTAAAACGTTATAAAGCTGATACTAATTATTTAAATCAAATCTATTCGGCTTTAGATTATTATCAAAATAAAAACGATGTTAAAATAAAGACAGTATACTGGGCTAAAGACACGGATGTTGCTTATTACTATGAGTTTGGTTATCCTAACGGGGCTAATATTAGAGTGCCAGCAGTAGACTGGGCAATGGAATGCGCATTTAATGTTTATAGTAGTAATAAATACGAATATAAACCAATGAACAAAGAAAAGTATGATGAGTACTTTAAAGATAAAAATTATACAGAATTTGATGAAAAAAGTATCGTTATTAAAGGGAATAAAGCTTATGTACTTTTATATTAGGAAGTGAGACAAATGAAAAAAAAGAAAGTAATGTTTATTGCTAGTACTGGAGGTCATTTGAATGAATTATTTCAGTTAAGGCCATTATTTAATCATTATGATTATCATATTGTTACCGAAAAAACAGATTCCAATATTTCTTTAAAAAAGGAATATAAAGATAAAATCAATTTTGTTATTTATGGGACTAAAGACCATAAATTTACCTATTTATTTAAATTATTTTTAAACTGCTGGATTGAACTATTTATTTTTATTAAAACAAGACCTAAATATATTGTAACTACAGGAGCGCATATTGCCGGGCCAATGTGCTGCCTTGGTAAAATATTTGGAAGTAAAGTAATCTTTATTGAAACGTTTGCTAATAGTCATAGTAAAACAATTACTGGTAAACTTGTTTATAAGTTTGCTGACCTATTTATTGTGCAGTGGGAAAGTATGCTAAAACTTTATCCTAATGCCGTGTATTGGGGGAGTGTCTATTGATTTTTGTAACCTTAGGAACACAAGATAAAAATTTTACGAGATTGCTTGACGCTGTACAAAAACAAATAGATTTAGGTAATATAAAAGAAAAAGTTATTGTTCAATCCGGTTATACAAAATACGAAAGTAAAGATATGGAAATTCACGACTTACTAACGATGGCTGATTTTAATAAATATATGGATAAATGTGATTTGTTAATTACACATGGTGGTGTAGGGTCAATTAATGATGCTTTAAGGCGTGGTAAAAAAATTATTGCGGCGCCAAGGTTAAAAAAATATAAGGAGCATACCAATGACCATCAATTACAAATCATTGATACTTTTAGTAAACAAGGATATATTTTAGCTTTATATGACTTTGATAAATTAGATGAAGTTTTAGAAAAAGCCAAAACTTTTAAACCCAAGAAATTAAAAAGTAATACGAAAAACTTTATCAATAATTTAAAAAATTATATCGATAATCATTAGATGCGTGTTATAATAGATGGTGAGGTGGGCTGTATGCCGGAAACTAAAAAAAGAATTTTATATTATGACAACTTAAAATTTATCTTAATTCTTTTGGTAGTTATTGGTCACGTTATTGAACGCCAAGTAGATATTAGCTATATGAATGGAATATATTTATTTATATATACTTTTCATATGCCCCTTTTTATATTTATAACTGGTTTTTTAGCTAAAAAACTAGAAGACAAAGATGGTAATTTTAGACTTTATAAAGTTATTAATTATGTTTTATTATATTTAATATTTAAAATATCTTTATTTTTATTTAGTAAATTTATCTTGCATCAAGATATTGAATTTTATCTTTTTACGGAAAGAGAAGCTCCGTGGTATATTTTAGCTTGTGCTTTTTGGTTATCGCTCACTTACTTAACAAAAAACGTTAAACCGAAATGTATGCTTATTTTTAGTGTTATTTTAGCTTTAGTAATCGGTTATGATTTCTTTGTGGAAGATGTGTTTGTTTTATCAAGAACTATTGTTTTTTATCCATTTTTCTTACTTGGATTTTACTTATCTAAAGAAAAATTAAATAATTTTGTAAATATTATTCATCAAAGGAAATATCAATTAATATCTTTTGTTTGTTTAACTGGCTTATTAGTTTTTATGATAATATTTGCTAGTAAAATTGGATTTATAAAAAACTTCTTATTTGGCGCCGTACCATATTATTTTGTAACGCCATTTGATACATCCCTTATTTATCCTGCTTTTAGATTATTATTTCTTGTTCTAGCGGTTATTGTATCAATTATGGTAATGGCCTTAGTTCCGCGAAGAGAAATGTTTTTTACAAGGTTAGGCACTAGAACCTTACAAATATATGTCTTGCATTTATTCTTTATATATTTGATATTTTATACTAGAATAGGCACTTATTTGGCGGATATCTTTGAAGGTTACTGGCCGTTATTAACAATATTAGGAGGGGCTTTATTAACATTTATATTATCATTTAAATTTATCGAGAAACCATTTAATAAAATAATGGATTTGAGGTATAAAAAAATCTTTAAATGATTTAATAGAGAGAGGTAGTTGTATGAATTATGCAGCAATATTAGCTGGAGGGGTTGGTACAAGGGTTAATTCTATAGATTATCCCAAACAATTTTACACTATCGATGGGAAACCCGTTATTATATATACAACTGAAAAATTAGTTAATTCAAGTTTAATTGACCTTGTTTATATTGCTGTCATCGAAGATTATTATGATTATATGATGGCACTTTTGGAGGAATATAATTTAACTGAAAAAACAGTTTTAATTACTGGTGGAAAAACTAGAATGGATACAATTGATAAAGTTGTTGAAGCAATTTTACAGAAAAACATTACCGATGATGATGTTATATTGATTCACGATGCTGTAAGACCTTTTATTACGAATAAAATTATTGAGGATAGTATTGAAGGTGCCAAAAAGTATGGGGCTACGGTGGCTACTATACCAGCCACTGATACTATCGTTTCATCGGTAGATGATAATGTGGTTAGTTTTATTCCTAACAGAAGAGAACTTTACTGTGGTCAGTCGCCGGATACTTTTAATTTAAAACGTTTTATTGAGATGGAAGGTAATTTAACAGAAGAACAAAAGAATTTAGTTACTGGCACTTCTCAAGTATGTACATTAAACGGTCAAGAAATCCATATGATTCCTGGTGACCCAATTAATTTTAAAATTACTACAGATTTTGATTTGTTAATAGCTGAAAATATTATTGCAGGAGGGTATAATGAAAAAGATGATAACAATTCCGTCAAAAGTAAAAGTTTTAAACTTAAAGGCCATAAATAATTTGGTTTATGAAGATATTGATGTTAAGGCTTTAGAACCCGGAACGGTCCTAGTAAAGGTTATGGCTTGTGGGATATGTTCTAGTGACATTGAAAGAGTATTTGTAAATGGAACTTATCATTTTCCAACCGTTATTGGTCACGAATTTTCTGGCCGAATTGTTGCGGTTTACGATGATGAAAATGCTGATTTATTAGGTAAAAAAGCGGCAATTTTTCCTCTTTTGCCTTGTAAAAAATGTGATGCGTGCAAGGAAGAAAACTATGCCCTTTGCAGTAATTATAATTATTTTGGCTCAAGATGTGACGGTGGCTTTAGCCAATATCTAGTAGTTCCTATATGGAATTTAGTTCTTTTTGATAACATTAGTTATGAAGAAGCAGCAATGTGTGAGCCAGCCGCAGTTGCCTTACATGCGGTTAGAAAAGCGAATATTACTAAAGACGATACTGTTTTACTAGTTGGTACGGGTACAATTGCTTTTTTAATTGGTTTATTTTGTCAAAGTGTTGGCGCTAAAGTTATAATGGCTGGTCGCCGAAAAGAAAGCTTAAAAATGGCTGAAGACTATGGTTTTATTCCAATTGTAAATGATGATAATGTAAAACAAAATTTAAAAAATGTTATTGGAAAAGAAAATGTTGATACTGTTTTTGAAGTGGTTGGTAGTAACTCTGCTATTAACAGTGCTTTGAGTTTAGCTTTAAAAAAAGCTATATTAGTTGGTAACCCGAAGGAAGATGTTTTACTAGAAAAAAATAATTATTGGCGTATTTTGAGAAAAGAACTTCAAGTAATTGGTTCTTGGAATTCTAATTTTGGTTCTCAAAAAAATGACTGGCAAGATGTATTACAAATGTTAGATAACAAGAAAGTTAGTTTTAATAATTTAATAACCAAAGTTTATGATATGAAAGATTACAAAGAAGCTTTTAATTTAGTAAAAAGTGCCGCTTTAACTTTTAAAGTAATTTTAAGACCAAATGGGGTGGATAGCGATGAAAAAAGGTAAAATATCCGCTTCGATGATGTGCGCTGATTTAGATAAAATATTTTATTATTTAGCTGAATTTAAAAAAGCTAATTTAGATTTTTTGCATATTGATGTTATGGATGGTAGTTTTGTTCCTAATTTAGCGCTTGGAACTGATTATGTACGTTCTTTAAGAAGAAGCACTGATGTTCCTTTTGATTTTCATTTTTTAGTCAATGAACCATTAACTAAAATGGCTTGGTTTGATATTCGTCCAGGAGACCAAGTAGCTTTTCATTTTGAAAATAATCAAAAAGTAAATGATTGTATTGAGTATGTAAAAGAAAAGAAAGCCAAAGTTTTTATTGCTATTAATCCAGAAACTGATTTTCATTTATTGGATGCTTATTTAGATAAAATAGATGGTGTTTTAGTAATGATGGTAAGTCCTGGTTTTGCCGGCCAAAAAATGTTACCATTTACGGTTAATAAGGTAGGACAATTACATGAATATTTACTAAAAAATAAATATACTAATATTGAAATTGAAGTTGATGGTAATATTTCTATCGAAAAAGCGAAAGCATTATATCAAAAGGGTGCTAGAATCTTTGTAGCTGGTTCTTCTAGTTTATTTAAAAATAGTGAGGCTTCACTTTCAGAGACAATTGAGCAAATGCATAAAGTTATTGGCTGGCAAGAGTAGGGGTGATTTGATGAATAATAATGAAACTTTAAAAAAATTACATTCAGTTGAAGTTGAAATTTTAGATGAAATCGTTAGAGTATGTGAAAAAAACAATATTAATTATTTTTTATGTGGCGGTACTTTATTAGGCGCGATTAGACATAAAGGCTTTATTCCTTGGGATGATGATATGGATATCGCAATGTTTAGAGAAGACTATAATAAGTTTATTGAAATTGCTCCGAAAGAATTAAATAAAAAATACTGTTTAGATTGTTATCAAACTAATAAAAATTGTTATTTTCCATTTTTAAAAGTTCGAAAAAACAATACTTTATTAGATGAAGCCTTGGTAAGCCATTTGGATACTAATAAAGGTATTTTTGTCGACATTTTCCCTTTAGAAAAAATTGAAAATCCATATTCTAAAAAATTAAGAATCGATGCGTTACTAATAAAAAACATTTGGGATGTTATTTTATATAAATATAAAATAGTTAAAGATATAAAGGGTTGTCGCCATCCTTTTTTAGCCAGATTATTAAATATATATAGTTTAGATAAACTAAAACAAAAGCAATTAAAATTATTAGAAAAACAAAATAACTCTGAAGCTACTACCGTTTGTAGTTTAATTGGGGCTTATGATTACCGAAAAGAAATATATGATTTAAAGGAGTTAATTCCAGCCAGTGAAGTTACCTTTGAAAATAAAAAATATAAAACATTTAAAAATTATGATTACTATTTAACTAAATTGTATGGTAATTATATGGAACTTCCACCTAAAGATAAAAGAGTTAATCATATGCCAAAACAAATTATATTTGATTTAAAGAGTAAAAATAAACAATAATTATTAATTTAATATAGTTGTAGTAAGTGGTGAGAAAATGAAGAAATATTGGAAAAAAATAAATAAACATTATTTAATTTTATTTTTAGTTGCAATTATTTTATTTGCTTCATATGGTAATGGCTATGATATGAGGCACGATGCGGTTTTTCATTTTGCTAATTTAATGGGGTATATTAGTAATTTTGAAATTTTTAATATTAGTAAAATTGTTGATATTGTTGCAAGTGGTTTTGGCTATGGCACAGGGATTTTTTATCCACCGCTCGCTCATCATACCATAGTATATATTTATGAGTTTTTAAATATTTTTAATTTAAATATATTTGCGGCTGTTAAAGCGGGGTATTTTTTAAGTTTCCTATTATCAGGAATATTTATGTATGTTTTTGTAAGCAAAGTATTTAAAAATAAAAATGCGGCCCTTTTATCAGCTATTTTCTATATGCTTTTCCCGTATCATATTTTAGATATATTCTTTAGAGATGCTATGTCAGAATCGTTTATTTTTATCTTTATACCATTAATCTTTTTGGGACTTTATTATTTATTTAACAATGATAAAAAGAATTTTTTACTATGTTTTGTTCTTGGCTATACGGGAGCAATTTTATCTCATTTAGTATTATCTATTTATTTAACGTTCTTTGTAATTTTATTTTTGTTATTTAACATTAAAAAAGTCTTTACCAAAAAGAATATTTTAAATTTGTGTTTAGCTTCAGTTTTGATATTAATTTTTGTTTCCCCATTTATTATTCCGATGGCTCAACATATGTTAAAAGGTGACTATATGGTATTTTATCCTTATCATATGTTTAATAAATGGTCTGTGGAAAGTACGGCAGTTACATTAAAAACAATTACAGAAATTCCTGAAAGTGGTAATTATATCGCTTCTTATATTTATTTTACCGTCGATTTTGTAGCTTTATTCTGTTTTATTTGTGTACTTGTAAATTTTAAAAAGGTAAAAGAAAATAAATTTGCTTTAAGTTTTATAATATTGACATTTGTCTGCGCCTTTATGTTATCGCCATTATTTCCTTGGGATAAAATGCCTAACTTTTTACTTAATATTCAGTTTGTCTGGCGAATTTTTACGTTTTTGGCCTTCTTTATGAGTGTGGTGGCTGGACTTGTAATTTTACAATTCAAAAACAATCAAAAAATAATAATGACGCTTTTAGCTTTTTTAACAATCATTTTTGGCTTATATATGGTTAATACTAAAAATTTTACGTCTATTTCATTAGATGAATATGACTTAAGTACTTTAGGTTTAGGTTGGCAAAAAGAATATTTACCGCGCAAAGCTTATAACAATTATGATTATTTTCAAAATCGTGAGCATGATATAGTTTTCATAGACGGTGAAGGTAAAGTAAATGATATTAAAGAAAAAGTTCCAGAACTTACTTTTGATATTAAAACTAAAGGTGCAACTATAGAATTACCACGATTATATTATTTTGGTTATAAGGTTACTTTAGATGGTAAAAAACTTGATTATAAAGAAAGTGAAAATGGTTTTATTCAAATAGATATTCCAAATTCTGGAACTGTAGAAGTAGTTTATGAAGGTACTCTAGCTTATCAAATTAGTCATTATGCCAGTTTGGTTATATTTATAATTTATATTGGTTATTTACTTAATTTACATCAAAAAATATTTAAAAGGAGAACAAAAGATGAAAAGAGTAGTTAGTTTAAACGATAAGTCGCAAATTATTTGTAAAATTATATTATTTATTTCTATAATCGCTTTAAGTTTATTTTGGTGTGCAAGCTGTGAAAAAGAAATAATGATAATTGGTGCTGTTTTAGCCACTTTTATTTCTTTATATTTGATTAAATTTAAGTTTAAAGATATATTTGTCAAAATAGATAGTTTATATTTGTTAATTTCCTTTTTAATTAGCAATTACATTGCTAGGAATTATTATAATTTTCATCTTGACGGTCATGCTGGTGATTTCTTTGCTTTTCCACATTGGCCTTTAATTATTTTAACTATTTTTTCAACTTTCGCTTTAACTATTTTTATCTATTTAGGGTTAAAAAAATTAGTTCCATTATTAAAAAAATTTATTAAAAGCTTAACAAAATTCGAAAGATGGTATCTTATTATTACTTTTATAGGGGCATTTATCTTAACTTATATAATTTATAATATAACTACAGCTTTTTATTATTCACCAATAGCTAATTATGATATTCTTTATACATCAGATAGTGCAGCATTGCTTAAAGGAGATGCGTTTTTCAATATCAATATGGTTGAGAATGATTTAAGGCAACCTTTATTTGGACTATTTGCTTTACCATTTGCTTTTTTAGCCAAAGTTTTATGCGACATATTTTTCTTTGTAGCTAATGGCTATGCGGTTTTCTTAACGACCATTCAAATAAGTTTGCTTGCCATTACAGTGCTTATGCTTATGAGATTACTTAAACTTAACGATAAACAAAAGTTAAACTATATACTTCTTTATTTTTCAGCTTTTAGTACAATAATGTTTTCCTTTATTATGGAACAATATATAATTGGTTTGTTTTATTTGATATTAATGATATATGTTTATTATCAAAGTAAAGTAGAAGTTAATTATACATATATTGCTTCGGTTGGTACATTATTAACTTCTGGTATCTGTCTGCCTTTTATTTCTAAAACTAAAAAAATAAAAATTTGGTTTAAAAATGCTTTAAAATGTGCTTTAGTATTTTTTATAGTGATGATTATTGCCGGCCAGTTTTCTGAAATAGTAGGTGTAGTGGATAACCTAAAATCATTACTTAATTATAGCGGTGAGAAGGTTACATTTATAGAGCGATTTGAGCAGTTTTTAGCCTTTATTCAAAGCATCTTTTTAGGTCCTGATACAAGAGTAATTCAAAATACTGGATACTTAAGTTTACTTTTGGAAAAAGTAAATGGTTTTAGTATATTTGGTATTATTATTTTAGTTATTTGTTTGATAAGTTTAATTTTAAATAGAAAAAATAAAATGGCAAAAGTTTCTGGCCTTTGGATATTATTCTCATTTGTCTTACTTTGTGTAGTAGGCTGGGGAACCGCTGAAAACGGGCTTATATTATATTCGTTATATTTTTCTTGGGCTTACATAATTTTAATATATTTATTTATTGATAAGATAGTTAAAAACGAACTAATTAAGCGAATAATTATTATTGTCCTATGCATAAGTATGTTTGCTTTCAATATTCCGGCTTTTTTAGAAATTGCTAAATTTGGAATTGTTAACTATCCCGCGTAATATTATCCGTCTTAAAGACTTTATTCTTTAAGACTTTTCGTGTATAATGTATTTAGAGAAATATAGAGGGAGTGAGATAATGCCTAAAGTAAGTGTGATTGTTCCAGTTTATAATGTTGAAGATTATTTAAAAAAATGTTTAGATAGTCTAATTAGCCAAACATTTAGTGATTTTGAGGTTATTATCGTTAATGATGGAAGCCCTGATAATAGTCAAAAAATTATTGATAAATATACGAAAAAATATGTTAATTTTAAAGGTTTTATTAAAGAGAATGGTGGTTTATCTGATGCGCGTAATTATGGTATAAAAAAGGCTAAAGGTGATTTTGTTGCTTTAGTTGATAGTGATGATTATGTAGCTAATGATTTTTTAGAAAAAATGTATAATAAAGCTATAAAAGATAATTTAGATATTGTGGTTTGTGATACTGTAAATGTTTATGAAGATGGAAGAAAACAATTAATTAAATCTGATTTACATTATAGTAATAGTAATATTAAAAACTATTTACTCGCTCCACCGACGGGTTGTATTCGGTTGTATAAAAGAAATTTATTATTAAAAGAAGAATTTAAAAAAGGTATATTATATGAAGATTTAGAATTAGTGCCAGGTTTAGTTTTACAAACAAAAAAAGTTGGTTTTTTAGAAGAAGGATTGTATTATTATTTACAACGTTCTGGTTCAATTATGAAACAAGTTAAATTTAATGAAAAGCTTTTAGATATTTTTAAAGTTTTAGATGTTAATTATCAAAAATTAACGAAAAAATATTCACTTGAAGTAGAGTATTTATACATAACTAATTTACTTAGGACCACAACTTTGAGATTTTTAGAGTATAAAAACACGAAAAAATATCTAAAACAAATAAACGATATTATGACTAAAAGATTTCCTAATTGGATGGAAAACATTTATTTTAAAAAGTCTAGTAAAAAACTACAATTAGCGTGTAAACTCGCATATAAAAAGCATTATTTTCTATTAAGAATAATAAAGAAAATAACTAATAAATAGGTGGTAATATGAAAAAAATTTTATTTTTACAAATAAAAGGTAATTCTTTAGGTGGCGTTTGGTTTGTTAATAAATCTTTAGGTGAAGAATTTATCAAAAGAGGCTATCATACTGAAGTATTAGCTATTCGAAATAATCATCCTGGTATAGAAATTAAGGATACACCGTTAATGGTTACAACGATAAATAAAATAGATGCTTGGGAGATAGTTCACCGGAGAGATGTCCTTAACACTTTAAAAAAAAGTAGTTTTTTCAAAACTTTAAAAGCATATTTTAAAGATAAAAGAAAGCTTAAAGAAGATTATAAACAAATGAAAAAATTTATAAAAAATTATAATCCTGATTATATTATTGCTTCGCATTATCAAACTTTATTTGGTGTGCCTAAAGAATATTTATCAAAAACTATTTTTGTTCAGCATTCTAGTTTCGACTATTTATTAATGGATAAATTTAATGTTCAAACATTAAAAAAATTAAATCAAAGACTATTTAAATTGTGCTGGCTTTGTGAATCAGCAATGAACCGAGCGATAGAATTTGGTTTTACAAATAATACTTATATTTATAATCCTAATAAATTTACAATCAAAAAAAGAGCAGATGTTGTAAAAAATAAAAAAATAGTGGTGGTTACGAGAATTCACCCTGAAAAACGAATAGATTTAATGATTAAAATGGTGGCTGAAGTATTAACTGATTTTCCAACTTGGACATTTGAAATATATGGAACAGGGACTTTTAATGATAAAACTAAACAAATACTTGAAACAAGTAAGCAGATATTTTATAGAGGTATTACCGATAATCCTTTAAATGTTTTATTAACATCATCTTTATCCTTAAATACATCTATTTATGAAGGATTTTCTTTAAGCATTATTGAAGGTTTTTCTTGTGGTCTTCCAGTAATTGCATTTGATTTTGGTGAGTCAGCTAAAGAACAAATTATTGATGATTATAATGGATATGTTATTCCTAAAGATGATATTAATGCTTTTAAAAATTGTTTGAAAGAAATTTTAACAAATCCTCAAAAATTAGAAGAGTTATCTAAAAATGCCAAATTATTTTCTAAACAATTTGAAGTTTCTAAAGTTGTAGATAAATGGGAAGCACTATTTAGAGAAATGGATAAAATGTAAGGGCGTGGTTAGCAATGGATAAAATTGATTTTGTTATTTTATGGGTCGACGGTAACGACCAAACTTGGCTCAATGAAAAAAATAAATATAGTAAAGCAAAAGTTGATAGTGACGAAAAAAAATACCGCGATTATGATATTTTAAAGTATTGGTTTCGCGCTGTCGAAAAATATACACCGTGGGTCAATAAAATTCATTTTGTAACATATGGACATTTACCAAGATGGCTAGATTTAAATAATCCAAAGTTAAACGTTGTTAAACACGAAGATTTTATTCCAAGAGAATATTTACCAACTTTTAATTCTCACACTATAGAACTTAATATCCATAGAATTAAGAATTTGGCGGATAAATTTGTTTATTTTAATGATGATATGTTTATCTTAAAAGAGTTAACTCCTGAATATTTTTTTAAAAATAATTTGCCATGTGATATTTGGGAGGAAGATATCTTAATTTTAGATAAAACCTCTGATTTGAATTTTGCACATATTTTAGTTAATGATTTAAAGGTTATAAATAAAAATTTTGATAAACATAAGTGTATTAAGAAAAACTTTTTCAAATGGTTTAATTTTAAATATGGTAAAGGTTTATTAAAAAATATATTATTAGGTTTTTGGGGAAATATTGCTGGTTTTTATAATTATCATATGCCAAACGCCTATTTAAAGGAGACATTTGTTAAGGTGTGGCTTAAAGAACAGCAAATTATGCATAATTCTTGTTTAACAAAGTTTCGCGATGATAATGATGTTAATCAGTACGTTATGAGTCTATGGCAAATATATTCAGGACAGTTCATACCTAAATCTCATAAAAAATTTGGCCGTATCTTTACGTTAAATGATAATAATACTAAACTTTATAATTTTTTAAAAAATCCTGACCGACCAATGGTTTGTATTAATGATGGTGATGTTCAAAATTTTGATAAAGTTAAAAATGAATTATGTACTTTATTGGAACAAAAATTTCCAGAAAAAAGTAGCTTTGAAAAATAGGAGTGATAAATATGCCTAAAATTAGTGTAATAGTACCAGTTTATAATGTCGAAAAATATATAGATAAATGTTTGGACTCTTTAGCCAAACAAACATTTGAAGATATTGAAATAATTATTGTAAATGATGGAAGCCCTGATAATAGCCAAAAAGTCATTGATAACTATGTTAAAAAATATTCAAACTTTAAAAGTTATATTAAAGAAAACGGTGGACAAGCTTCGGCTAGAAATTATGGCTTAAAAAAGGCAAGTGGTGAATATATTGGTTTTGTTGATAGTGATGACTATGTAGAAAACAATATGTTTGAAAAATTATATAATAAAGCTAAAAGTCAGGACTTTGATGTAGTCGCTTGTGATACTAATTTAATTCAAAATGGCCAAACTATGATTATTTCATCGTTAGTTGAAAAAGATATAAATACTAAAGAAGAAATGAAAAAACAAATGATTAATTTTTATCCTGTAGTTTGGAATAAAATATATAAACGTGAGTTATTTAATAAAGAAACTTATTTTAAGGAAGGCGTATTGTTTGAAGATGTTGAAATTCTTTACAAACTATTTCCTTACATAAAAAAAATGGGAACAGTTAAAGAACCTTTAATAAATTATGTTCAAAGAGAAAACTCAACCGTCAATACATTTGATAACCGGTTATATGATTATATAGATAATTGGAACGGACTTATAGACTTTTATCAAAAACATAATTTATATGATGAATATAAGGAAGAACTGGAATATTGTTATGTTAGATATGTGTATGCTACTTTTATTAAAGGAGTTTCTAATTTTCCTTATGCGAAATTTAAAAAAGCTGTAGATACAGCTATAAATAATGTTAAAAGTCATTTCCCTAATTATAAGCAAAACAAATATTTTGATAGAAGTCCTAAAAGTAAATATTTACTTAATTTTAACAAATTAATGGCAAAAATATTATATTATAAAATGAAATTAAGTAGGTGACATTATGAAAAACATATGGAATAAAATCGATAAAAAAATATTAATAATTTTATTTGTAGCAATATGTATTTTCGCATCTAATTTGTTTGATGGTTATTATAAAGGTTCTGACACTACTTTCCATCTTTCTCACTTATTAGCGTATGCTTCTAATTTTAGTTTTGCTGATTTATTTGGTGGAGATATTTTACCAAAAGTAGCCAATGACTTTGGTTATGGGACAAGGCTTTTTTATGCACCACTTGGTTATAATATAGTTGTTTTGATATATTCTTTTATTAAATATTTCGGTTTTGGTATTATTTTGGCTATTAAACTATCTTATTTGTTAACATTATTTTTATCTGGCCTCTTTATGTATTTGTTTGTTAATAAAGTCTTTAAGAATAAATGGGTAGGGTTATTAAGTGCAGTATTTTATATGAGTTTTCCGTATCATATGTTAGATATATTTTTCAGAGATGCAATCTCCGAAGTTTTCTTTTTTACTTTTATTCCTTTAATTTTCTTAGGATTAGAGTATTTATTTGAAAACAAAAATAAATATTTTTATATATGCTTTGTCAGTGGATATGTATTTTCTACTTGTTCCCATTTAGTATTATCTATTTATTTAACCGGTTTTGTTTTCTTATATTTGATTTTAAACTATAAGAAAGTATTAAATAAAAAAGCAATTTTAAGTTTAATAATAAGCGCGGTTATAATTTTATTATTAGTATCACCATTTGTAATTCCACTTGCTGAACATATGCTAAATGGTAACTATATGGTGTTTGAATATGGCTTTATGGCTACTAAAGAAAGCCTTGCCTCATTTACTTTGGATTTAGGAGATATATTTTATTTTCCGACCGAAGGTGATACTGCTTTTTATACATTTAGTTATGTTGTGGTTATCGCATTTATTGTTGTATTATTTTGTGGTTATCAAAAAATTGATAATAAAAGTAGTTATATAAAATTTATAATTTTACTTTTTATAGGTCTTTTTATGGTAACAAGATTTTTCCCTTGGGATAAATTACCATCTTTCTTAATTAGTATTCAATTTCCTTATCGTATTGAAGTTTTCATTTGTTTCTTTATGAGCATTTTAGCTGCTTTAATTGTTTTATTGGTAAAAAGAAACAATCAAAAAATTATAGTAACAATATTATCTTGTATTTCGGTAATTTTTGCTATTTACTTGGTTAATCTTCATAATTATGATGAAATTGATTTAAAAAAAGTTCAAACTAGTGGAATTGGCGAAACTTGGGGGCTTGAATATTTACCAGCCAAGGCTTACTATAACCGGGATTATATATTAGAACGTAATAATAAAATTAAAATCATCAACGGTGAGGCAAAAATAGATAACTATGTTAATGAAACTCCAGAACTTTCCTTTGATATTGAAACAGAGAAAGCAACATTAGAATTACCAAGAATTTATTATCTTGGCTATGAAATTGAACTAGATGGCAAGAAAATTAATTATTATGAAAATGATAATGGTTTTATACAGATTGATGTTAATAATTCTGGCACGGTAACTTTAAAATATGTTGGAACTACTGGACACAAAATAGCTTTATGTCTTTTTACATTCGCTATTGTAATAATTATTGGCTATTTTGTATTTACCAGGAAAAAAGAAATTATTTTAAATAAATTAAATAATAAACGTCATAGAAGAAATGCTAAAAAATAGTATTTTTTCTTTTTTGACAATAGAAATTTGTAATTTAAAGTTATTTTATGGTAGAATAATTAAAGTGGTGATTTAGTATGAGTGGATACATTATTTTATTTGTATTACTAATAATTTTATTATTTGCTATTTATATATTTGATTATAAACAAAATAAAAAAATATTTAGAAGCAAAAAAATAATTATCATTTTTGTTGTTTTAATGTTACCAGTGTTTTCTTTCTTTACGGTGATGGCCGACCCCGAAGAAGATAACACTATAAATACAGACGAGAATCCTTTGATATCAGTATATGATACTTCTTCAGTTGAAATTAAAAAACTATCTTTAAACAAGGTAGTAATTGTTGGTGATTCACGAATGGAATATATCGAAAATAAAGAAGATGAGCTTGATATTCCGAGCAATTTTATCTTTGATGCGAAAAGTGGAGCCAAAATTAAATGGACAGAAGAAAATGGAATTCCTACTTTAAATGACATTTTAGAAAAGAAAAATAAAGATACTTATTATCATGTCTTATTTAATATGGGCGTTAATGATTTAAATGATAATATTGATATAAAAGAGCAAGCAGAAAAATATTTTAATCTTTATAAAGAAGTTATTACGAGTAACGATAATGTTCAGTTTTATTTACTTTCTGTAAATCCTATTGATGAAGATGTTATTAACGATAATTTTAAAACTAATATTAGAACTAATGCTAAAATCGAAGAATTTAATTACTATTTAAAAAGAGCCATGATAAATAGTGATTTATCTAATATTAAGTACTGCGATTCTTATAATAATTTAGAGTTTAATTTACCTGATGGCCTTCATTATGATACTAAAACAGACCAGAAAATTATTGATTATATTGCTAATAAATGTATTGATTTTAAATAATTGTATAAACTATTATGTTTTATACAATTTTATTTTATAATTTATTATTTTGTGATATAATCATCACAAAAGGTGATAAAACGTGAAGAATAAATATCATATAACTAAAGAGGATAATATCTTTTTTGCCAAACAGAAACTCGTTGATAATATTTATAAAAGTGCGAATTTAGAAGGTATTAAAATAAGCTTGGCCGACGTTTATTCATTTATGAGTAACGTTAATGCTGGCAACATTTCCGTGGATGAAATGCTTAAATTAAAAGGTTTAAAAGATACCTGGGAGTATGTTATAAAGCATATAGATGATGAGCTAACAATAAATTATATAAAGAAAATTCACTTTGAAGTTTGTAAAGGGCAAAATATTATACCACTTGGTGAATTTAGGGATAAGGGAGTAGGCATAATGGGAACTAATTGGCGGCCTAAATTACCTAGTGAGTGTGACTATGAAAGTGAACTTAAAGAAATACTTTCTATTCCTGGTGAATTAGATAGATGTATTAGTATATTTTGTTGGATACAGAGAAATCAAATGTTTTTGGACGGTAATAAACGCGTGGCAAATTTAATTGCTAATAAGGAAATGATTAAATATGGTCAAGGAATTCTGGCCGTACCAGTAGAAAAAATTGGTGAATATTTAATTAAACTTATCCATTATTATGAGACAAATGATATGACAGATTTAAAAAAATGGATTTATGATAACTGTATTGATGGCATATAAAAATACAAGTCTATTAAAACTTGTATTTTTTAGTTTACGCCCCAAACAATAGACGCAATAAAGAAACATACGACTACAATAAGCATAATCCATACAAAAACTTTCTGGACTTTTTCATTCATAGTAATCACCTCTAGTCTTAATTATATACTATTTTTTAAAATTTTGGAATATATTTTTAGTATTTTAATATAATTGATTAGAGGAGAAAAGATATGAAAAAATATTTGGACAAGTTAATTCGTAATATTCGCATTAATAAAAATTTATTCATTTTTTTACTAATCATTGTAATTATTGGTGTTACCACAGGAGCTTTATTTACAGCTATAATTAGTACTAGTGATAAAGAACTAGTTGTTAGTTATTTAAATGATTTTTTTACTAATATTAAAGAAGGAAAACTCGTTTATGATAATTCACTTATAAATGCCCTAATTTTAACGGTAGGGCTTGCAATAGCAATATGGTTACTTGGTGTATCAGTTATTGGTTTTGTCGTAGTTATCGTTATATTATTTATGAAAGCTTTTGTTTTAGGTTTTTCAGTCGGTAGTATTATTGCAACCTTTAAATTAAAAGGAATTTTAATGGCTTTTATTTATTGTTTCCCTCATCTAGTAATAAACATCTTAATATTTATGCTTATATCCGCTTTTGCGCTTATAATGTCTTTTAAAATAATAAATAGTATTACTAGTAAAAAACCACTTGACTTTAAACATTATATGAATAGATACTTCATAGTTTTAGTTTTTTCAGTAATAATTTTGTTTTTTACTTCATTATATGAAATATACGCACTCCCTAAAGTGATAAACTTTGTAATGAACATCCTAAAATGGTAGATTTTCTACCGTTTTTTTGATAAAATATTATATGGTGGTTATATGAAGGTTATTGTCGGTATGAGTGGTGGCGTCGATAGTAGTGTAGCAGCGCTTCTACTTTTAAAACAAGGCTATGAAGTTGAAGGATTATTTATGCGAAACTGGGACACCAGTTTAAATGGTGATTTTTTAGGCAATCCTGATTTAAATAATGATATTTGTCCGCAGGAACAAGATTATAATGATGCTTTAAAAGTTTGTGAAAAATTAAATATCAAACTTCATAGAATTGATTTTGTTAAAGAATACTGGGATTATGTTTTTACTTATTTTTTAGATGAACTAAAAAAAGGAAGAACACCTAATCCTGATATAATGTGCAACAAATATATAAAATTTGATATGTTTGCGAAAGAAGCCAAAAAATTAGGTGCGGATTACATTGCTACCGGTCATTATGCGAAAATAAAAGATGGTAAATTATATAAAGCCGTAGATAAAAATAAAGACCAAACTTACTTCTTATCACAAGTTTCTAAAAAGCAATTTGAAAATGTTTTATTTCCACTAGGAGAACTCACTAAACCAGAAGTTAGAAAAATAGCTGAAGAAAATGATTTAATTACGGCGAGAAAAAAAGATTCAACCGGTATTTGCTTTATCGGTGAACGTAATTTCAAACATTTTTTAGAAAATTATTTACCTAATCAACCTGGCAATATCGTAAATATTGAAACTAATAAAACATTAGGTAAACACGAAGGGCTTATGTATTATACTATCGGTCAAAGACGCGGTTTAAATATTGGCGGGACTAGTGATAGATTATTTGTCGTTGGTAAAGATTTAGATAACAATATTTTATATGTTGCTGAAGGCGATGAAAATAAATATTTATTAAGTACAAAGGCTTTAATAGAAGAAGTTAACTTACTTGATGAATTACCAAAAAAATGTACGGCCAAATTTAGATACCGTCAGCAAGATAATGATATTGAAACAGAAATTATCGATGATACTCATATTTTAGTTAAATATCCGCAAGGTATTAAAGCTGTAACTCCTGGACAAGCTTGCGTTCTTTATAATAAAGATGAGTGTCTAGGTGGTGGAATTATTAAAGAAGTTTACAATGAAAACGGAAAAATAGAGTATTTATAGGAGATGGATTTATGAAAATAAGTATTATTGTTCCTTGTTATAACGAAGAAGAAATGATTGAACTATATTATAAAGAAATGCAAAAAGTTATGAAAAAACTGGAAAAAACTGAATTTGAACTAATTTTCATTAATGATGGAAGTACAGATAAAACTTTAGACATTTTAAGAAAATTAAGTAAAAATAAAGATGTAAGATATATTTCTTTTTCAAGAAACTTTGGTAAAGAAGCCGGGATATATGCTGGGCTTAAATATGCAACTGGAGACTATGTCGGTCTTATGGATGTCGACCTTCAAGACCCGCCAGAAATGCTTATCGAGATGTACAATACTTTGGAAGAAAAAGAATATGACTGTGTGGCTACTAGACGCGTTAGTAGAGAAGGAGAGCCACCAATTAGAAGTTTTTTTGCGAGACTTTATTATAAAATAATTAATAAAATTTCTAAAACTGAAATAGTTGATGGAGCAAGAGACTTTCGGTTAATGACTAGACAAATGGTTGATTCTATTTTAGAAGTTACAGAATATAATCGTTTTTCTAAAGGCATTTTTAGCTGGGTTGGTTATAAAACTAAATGGCTTGAGTATAAAAACGTGGAAAGAGTCGCTGGCACTTCTAAATGGTCCTTTTGGAAATTATTCTTATATTCTTTAGAAAGTATTGTGGCCTTTTCTACTGTTCCGCTAACAATAGCTTCAGTCTTTGGTATTTTATTTTGTTTAGTTGCCTTCATAATTATCGTCTTTATTGTAATTAGAACACTTGTTTTTGGCGACCCAACTAGCGGCTGGCCTAGTATGGTATGTATAATGTTCTTTATTGGTGGTGTACAGCTTCTTTGTACTGGTATTTTAGGTCAGTATTTATCAAAAACATATTTAGAAGTAAAACATCGTCCGATATATATTGTAAAGGAAACCGAAGAAGATAATGGTTAATAAGGGAGGTAACGGGAAATGCTTGTAATTATTGCCTTATTTGGTCCAAGTATAATAGGATTAAAATTTTTAGATTATTTTGTAAAGCTAAATAAGAAAAATACTATTTATTATTTTGTAATATTATTAACAATTTCTGTAACGCTTAATAATATTATTTCTTATTTATTTTTCAATATCGCTGATGTAATTTATCATTTAAATATTTTACCAATTTATTTTGGTAAATATGTATTTATTTCTTTAATGATTAACATTGTATTAGCTGTAATTTTAAGTATTATTATTAAGGGTGTTAGTTTAAAAATCGAGGTTGAAAATGTTGAAAAAAATAAAAAAAGTACTAAATCAATTAAAAAAGATAAAAATAAGTAAGATTTTATTTTATTTAATTTTAACACTTTCATTAATATTAGTATTTGTGTGTCTTTATATTCAGGAAAGTTTTTACAATGTTACAGTTGAGCAGTTAATTTATAGTATTAGAACTGCAACTGGAACTAGCGATAGTATGATAATGGGTGGCGTAGTTTATGTGATGCCAAGAGTAATATTTATCTATCTAATTTTACTGGTTCTTAAAGTCTTATGGAAACATTTTGTAAAAATTAAAAGCCAAATGAATATAAAAATTAAGAATAAAATTTTTACTATTTCTTTGATTAACCCTCTTAATAATATAATTAAACTTATTTTAAGTTTTCTAGTTTTATTTTTTAGTATTTATTATGTTTATATCAGTCTTGGGGTAAAAGATTATTTATCACTTAATCAAAAAGGTACTTTTATAGAGGATAATTATGTTAATCCTGAAGATGTAAAAATCACAGCACCAGAGAAAAAACAAAATTTAATTTATATTTATGTCGAATCTTTAGAAACAAGTTTATTTTCTAATGAAAACGGTGGTGATTTCCAAACATCAGTTATTCCTAATTTAGAAAAGTTAGCTAGTGATAATATAAATTTTAGTAATACTGATGTTTTAGGTGGATATTATGTCCCGTATGGAACAAATTGGACGGTCGCAGGTATTGTTGGCTCGACAGCAGGAATCCCTTTAAAAGTTCCAGCAATTGATGCTGATTTATATTCAGGTTATGGAGAATTTTTGCCCGGTGCTTATACTTTAGGCGAGGTGCTAGAAGATAATGGATATCATAATTATATGATGTTAGGTTCTGATGCAACATTCGGTGGTCGTGGAGATTATTTTAAATATCATGGGAATTATGAAGTTTATGATTATAATTATGCTATAAAACAACACTGGATTGATAAAGATTACCATGTTTGGTGGGGTTACGAAGATAAAAAATTATTTAAATTTGCGAAAGCTAAATTGTTAGAAATATCAGAAAATGATGAACCATTTAATTTTACAATGTTGACAGCTGATACACACGCTACTGATGGATATTTAGATGCTTCTTGTGATACGCCATTTGATGAACAATATTTAAATACTTTTCATTGTGCTGATAAAATGCTCTCTGATTTTATTGACTGGCTTAAAGAGCAAGACTTTTATGAAGATACAACGATTGTTATAACTGGAGACCATTTAACGATGCAAAAAGATTATATGAATTTATATAATACACCTGATAATGCGCCATATTATGAGAGAAAAGTATTTAATACATTTATCAATTCTAAAGTAAAGACTGATAACTATCATAATATAAACTTTACTACTTTTGATATATATCCAACAACTTTGGCAGCGTTAGGTTTTGAAATAGATGGCAATCGCCTTGGATTTGGTTATAATTTATTTGCTAAACAAAATACTTTAGTTAATGAATTAGGGATAAATGAGCTGGATACTGAATTAAGCAAAGTTTCTGATTTTTACAATGATTATATACTTGGTGATACTTATAATAAAATGAAAAATATAGAAATGGAAGGACAATTAGAAGAAAAAAATAAGAATTAGGGAGGTTTTGGTATGTTTGCAATAATTGCGATACTGCTACCCAGTTTTTTGGGAATAAAATTAATGGATTACTTATTAAAAGGTTTAAAATTAAAGGATTTGATTTTATATTATGGAATTTTAGTTTTACTTACACAAAGTATTAATAATGTTTTAGTAAAGTATTATTATAATCTTGATGATAATTTATGGAATTCTTTAAATATCGGTACTGATTTTTTCAGTATATACATTTTAGTTTCAATAGTTATAAATATTTTGTTAGTTTTAATATTAGTTGTTTTAATAAAAAATATTAAATTTGAAGTAGAGGTTGAAGAATATGCGGGAAAGAGTAAAAACAATGAAACAAGCATTACGAAAAACAAACATGTTTTTATTAAAAAAGATAGTAAAAATTCTAAAGAGTTGTTTGCTAAAATTAAAAGACCTTTTAAGAAAAATAAAAATAAGTAAAATATTAATTTTCTTGTTTTTAACTTTGACATTAATATGTTTATTCTTATATAACTATATAAATGAAAATTTTTATAATGTAACTATTGAACAATTATTATTTAGTGTACAAATGTCTGAAGGAACTAGTAATTCAGTTGTTATTGAAGGGGCTAAATATATTATTGCGAGAATAATTGCCGTATATTTAGTGCTATTTGTTATATGTTTTATTATAAAAAAGATTAGAAAAAAACATACTAGTTTTAATCTTTATATAAGGAATAAAAAAATAAGAATATCATTAGTTCCTTTTTCTAACTTCTTTAAGGTATTAGCCTGTTTTGTTATTCTTTTAAGTAGCGTATATTATTGTGCAAGTGAATTTGAAGTATTTGCTTATTTTGGTACTAATACAACTGATGATTCAAAGGACGGTGATTTCTTTGAAAATAATTATATTGACCCTAAAAAAGTTAAAATAACAGCACCAGAGAAGAAACAAAATTTAATTTACATTTATGTCGAATCTTTAGAATCATCAATGGTTACCGAAAAAAATAATGGAGCTTTTAAAAAGAAAGTTATTCCTAATTTAGAAAAAATCGCGAAAGATAATATTAATTTTAGTAACAATGATAAAATAGGTGGCGCGTATATGCCTTATGGAAACAGTTGGACAATCGCTGGAATGGTTGGTTCGACGTCAGGAATACCTTTAAAATTATCATCAGTAGGAGGTAATGAATATTCGGGTTATGGAGAATTTTTACCAGGCGCTTATACTTTAGGTGATGTTTTAAATAAAAATGGTTATAATAATTATTTATTTATTGGCTCTGATGCGGAATTTGGTGGCAGGAAAGACTATTTTACTTATCACGGGGATTATAATATTTATGATTATAATTACGCTATTAATCAAGGCCGGATTGATGAAGATTATTATGTATGGTGGGGTTATGAAGACAGAAAACTTTTTGATTTCGCTAAAGATACCCTTAAAGATATCTCTAAAGAAAACGAACCATTTAATTTTACATTATTAACAACCGATACGCACTTTACCGATGGTTATATTGAAGAAGGTTGTGAAACACCATTTGATGAACAATATTTAAATGCTTATCATTGTTCAGATGAACTAATTAATAAGTTTATAAATTGGATAAAAAAACAAGATTTTTATGAAAATACAACCATTGTTATAACTGGAGACCATTTAACAATGCAATCCAATATGCATCAAATGTTTGATATCAGCAATAAAGAAGATTATGAACGAACAATTTATAACGCTATTATTAATTCTAAAACAACAACCGAAACCACTAAAAACCGAATTTTTACAACTTATGATTTTTATCCGACTGTTTTAGCTTCTTTAGGCTTTAAAATAGAAGGAGATAGACTTGGTTTAGGTACTAATTTATTTTCGACAATGCCAACAATTGCTGAAGAACTTGGAATGGATAAATTAGATAAAGAATTAAAACAAAATTCTACTTATTATGAAGACTATTTATTAAATAATTTAGAAGATAAATCAAATGCTAAAGTTGAGGCGTCTGCTAGTAATTCTCCGGTACCATCAAATAATTCATAAATAGATTTATTATATTTAAAATAGTAAGAGGGTGTATTATGTTTGAAAAAATTAAAAATTATTTAAAATTAATTAGGGTTACACATTATATTAAAAATGCTTTAATATTTTTACCATTATTTTTTGGGGGTTTTTATAAAGATATAAATAATATTTTTATTTGTATAATTGGTTTTATCTTATTTTCATTATCTGCATCAATTGTCTATGTCATTAATGATATTTGCGATATTGAAAAGGACAAAAAACACGAAATTAAAAAGCATCGTCCGCTTGCATCTGGGGCAGTATCTAAAAAAGAAGCTTACACTATTATAGGATTTTTAGTAATTATTATTTTAATAATCGGTTTATTGATGTTTAAATTAGGTATTAGTGTGCTTTCATTTGGCTTAATTGCTTTATATGTTGTAATTAATATCTTATATAGTAAATGGCTAAAAAACATACCTCTTGTCGATATCGTAATTTTAGTCTCTGGCTTTTTAATTAGGGTATTCTATGGGGCGATTGTTATAGATGCCGAAGTATCTAATTGGCTATATTTAACGATAATGTCAGCAGCCTTTTATATGGGATTTGGTAAAAGACGTAATGAAATTATAAAAAGCAAAGATAATACTAGAAAAGTTTTAAAATACTATAATAAAGAGTTTTTAGATAGAAATATGTACGTTTGTTTAACTTTAACGATTGTTTTTTATGCAATGTGGACAGTTGACCCAAATGTTGTCGATATATTAAGATATAACTGGTTAATATGGACAGTGCCTCTTATAATGCTTATTTTATTTCAATATAGTTTAATTGTCGAAAAAGATTCTTATGGTGACCCTGTTGATGTTATCCTTCACAGCAAACCATTACTTTTATTAGTATTATTTTATATAATTTGTATTTTTATCATATTTTTATAACTTAAAATAGGGGAGAGTGCTAGCACATCTTCCCCTATACCTTCACAAGACTAGACATTTATTATACTTTTACTTGACATTTTAGTTCTTTGTGATAAAATTAGAGTAGGAGGTTTAGCAATGGAAAGATTAAACGAAATTTTAAAGGAATTAGGTATTTCAAAAGTAAAATTAGCTAAATGTTTAGGCGTTTCTAGGCAAATGATTTATAATTATTTAGAACTTGATGATATCAATAAATGGCCTAAAGATAAAAAAGTTATTTTATTTAATTTGTTAGGAATTAAATCAGCTGATGAACTTGATAATCTTAAAGTTAATACTGATTATATTATGGCTGTCGAAACAAGAATTAATAATTTATTTGAAAATACCCAGAAAAATTCCGAAATAGCTGATAGTAATATTATTTTTTCAGGACTAAACGAAAAAAGTCGGACATTACTAAAATCAATCATAAACGAACTTAAAGATAGTCTTAGTGACGAAAACGATGAAGACGCTTATAATAACGCTGTATATTTATATAATTATTTAAAAGCTATGGATGGTCATCAAGAATTTAAATATATTCTTGCATATATATCTAAAGTAGCTTGTAAAACTAAACCTGACGAGTTTGTCTATGACAAGGAAAAACAATATATTTTAGAAGCTATATTATATTTAAGTATGACTTTATATAAAAATAAAAGTTATAGCGAGTCTAAAATAATTGCAGCTCACAAAAGGTTTGTCGAAGAAATTCAAGAAAAAACAGAAGTTTATAATAGTCGTACTTGGGAACTTAACAGAACTAAATTAAAAGCAATGCAAGAACTAGGTATTACTGAAGTAACGACGGCTAATTTATCTGAATTTTTAGCTAAAGTTGATGAATTATCTCGTCAATAATTAAATAAATAAAATTCCGATAATATATATTATGTTAACTTGCGTATTAAACATCTTTATATAAGGTGTTTTTTATTTCCCATTAATGACTAGTCTTTTTACCCTATTTATGTTATTATTTTATTGGAGGTTGATTTTATGAATCGTAATGAATACTTAAACGAGCAAAATGCTAAATATTTAGATTGCTGCGCTAATTTAATGTATTTTTATTTAAAAAGTTCAAATGAAACTATTCTTCTTAATGATGTTCTTTCTGGTATGGATGGTGATATTAATGAAAATAAGGTTATTCTTAATCGAATATTAAAAGGATTAAATAAAATCCCTATTTTAGGCAAAGTAAAGTTATCATATATGGATTATGTAAAGTTAAATGATATAATTAAAAATGAAAAAGCATATAAATTTAATATATTTCCTTACGTTATTTCAATTATAACTTTATTAGCTACTGTTTTAGGTACTTTAGTAGTTATTATGATTCCAAGTTTTATTTATGTAATTGCTATTATATTTTTATTCATCTTTTTGTACTTTGTATTTAATTGGGTTAAGTAATTTGACAAAAACCAATACTTGAGTATAATAAAGGCTTGAAAAGGGGGTATAATATGTTTTTACAAACTTTATCTCATAATGAACTTAATGATTTGTTGGAATATTTAAAAACTTATAAGCTTCAATATAAAAATAAAGTTAATTTACCGGAAAATTTAACATTTGGTATTGAAATCGAGGGTGTTGGTAAATGGTTTGACAGTTTTAGTGAAAAAATATCGGATGAAGGATGGAAAATAGCTGATGATATATCTTTATTAGATGCCGGCGATGAAGCTATCTCCCCTATTTTAAGAAACGAACCCAAAAGCTGGGGAAGCATAAAATATATGTGTGAACTATTAAAAAATAATGGGATTTATATTAGTGATAGATGTGCCGGACATATTCATTATGGACATGATGGCTTAATTGACGAAGATTCGGAAAAATTATTTAACATTATGAAATTATGGGCCGCTTATGAAAGCGTCATTTATAAATATAGTGCTGGAAATTTTGCAACTTTGCGAGATTCTATATGGGAATATGCCAAACCATATGCGAAACATATTAAGAAATTGGTTGAAAATATGGGAAATAACGAGTTTGATTATAAAACTATGATATATTTAATTTGTAAAGGTCGCCATTATGGAGTTAATATCGAAAATTTATGGAATGCTTTTGCTTCAAAAAACTTACCAAAAACAGTTAATAATACAATTGAGGTTCGAGTGCCTAACGGAACATTAAATCCGGTTATTTGGCAAAATAATATTAGATTTTTTGGAAATTTATTTACTTGTGCTACAGAAGCAAAATTTGATGATGAGAGAATTAAATATATAATCCAAAAATTACCGTTTAGCGAATATAATGTTAATAGAAAAAGTGACTTTTCATTTTATAAGCATATTAATTTACCATTAGCTTTAGAGCTTGCCGATACTATTTTTACTGATGATGATGATAAATACAGCTTTTTGGCGCAGTATTTATATGGTGATAATGTATTTGAAAATCCCCAAGAAAAAGAGAAAACTTTAGTAATGCACTAAAGTTTTTTTATGCCTTCGCATATCTTTAAATAAGGAGGAACTTATGAATAACATAATAATGGCTTTTATTTTAACCAGTATTGCTGGTTTATCTACCCTACTCGGTTCTTTGTTTGTTTTTTACAAAGGGAAT
>CALVRT010000074.1 GCA_944358735.1 uncultured Bacilli bacterium
TTTTACAAGAAAAATCATATAATTTATTGACTTTTATAAGAATTTTTAGTATCATTATAAACGGTACATTTATTTATCCCACATTAGTAAACCTTGGGACAGTTTACTTAATGTTATGGAAAGGAAAAAGTAAAATGAAAACATATATGCAAAGAAAAGAAGATGTAGCTAGAAAATGGTATGTTATCGACGCTGAAGGTATTACTTTAGGTCGTTTAGCTACAAGAGTTGCTACTGTTTTACGCGGAAAAAACAAGCCAACTTATACACCACATATTGATGGTGGTGATTATGTGATAGTTATCAATGCAAGTAAAGTAAATTTAACTGGTAATAAGTTAAATGACAAAATCTATTATAACCATAGTAGATATACTGGCGGTCTTCGTGAAAGAACTGCTAAAGAAATGGTTGAAAAATATCCAGTAGAAATGATTGAAAGAGCTGTTAAAGGTATGCTTCCAAAGGGAAGATTAGGTAGACAAATGTATAAAAAATTATTTGTTTATGCTGAAGGAAGTCATCCACACATGGCTCAAAAACCAGAAGAGTTAAAGGTAGATTAGGAGGAAGAAAATGGCAGAAAATAAATATTATGGAACAGGTAGAAGAAAAGCATCAGTTGCTAGAGTAACATTAGTACCAGGTTCTGGTAACATTACTGTTAACGGCCGTGATGTTAGAGAATTCTTCCCTTATGAAACTAATGTAATGGATTTAATGCAACCACTTGCAGCGACAAATAATGAAAAAACTTTCGACATTACTGTTAAAGTAAATGGTGGCGGTTTTACAGGCCAAACTGGAGCTATTAGATTAGGTATTACTAGAGCTTTACTTGAATATGATAAAGAGAATGAAGAAAACGAAGATAGCTATCGTAAAATATTAAAAAGAGCTGGCTTTGTTACGCGTGATGCACGTGTTAAAGAACGTAAAAAACCAGGTCTTAAAGGTGCGCGTAGAGCTCCACAATTCTCAAAACGTTAAGAATATCCATTTGGATATTTTTTTTCGTTTGTGTAAATTTTATTGTAAAGGTGATTATTTAGTAAAACAGTTGCTTGTTTTATATATTTTGTTTTGATAAAATAAGTTTAGAAGAAGGATAAAGGTGAAACTATGGAATCTATGCAACAAATTTATAATGAAATGTCAAAAACAAATATAATTGATAATAAAGATTTTTTAAAAAAGTTATTAGATATTTATAAAGGTAGTTATAGGCCTTGCGCCTCTATGGAAGGATTATCATCAAATAAAAAAAGTCATAGAAATTCGGTATTTTATGATTCATTAACAAAGTCAAATAACGATTTTCCTGATAACTCAAAAGTCAATGAGGATGATTACAAAGAATTTTATATTAAAATGACAAATGATTGGATTTCTAATATTTTATCATTAAATGAGCAACAGTTGAATAATTTAACTAATTCTGGGTTGGACGGCTATATTAAAATAAAAAAATTTTAGAAGAATATCAACACATTAATTCTATGGAAGAAATAAGTAACTTATATAATAAAATTTCATCTGAACTTGGTGATGAGTTTGCTATAGAAACAAAAAATTATTTTTGGCGAAAACCACAAGAAGGTTGTGGCTTTAATGCAAAGGCTGATTATATAGGTACTTTTACACATATAAATTCTAGGTATGAAAAAGCAAGGCAAGAAAAGCAAGAAGAAGTAGAATATAGGTTGTATATTAATTGTGCAAATGAAGATTTATTTAAAATAGTAAACGCTTATGTTGATTATTGTAAACAAAATGGTATGCATTATTATTTTAAATATCAAACAGATGGTACAAGAAAAGATAAACTTTTAATTTATTCTTCTAAAGAACAATTAAAAAATAATATTATGATTTTAAAGAAAATAGCTAAAGATTATCCGGAGATAGTTTCACGCTGTGGCCCTAATGGAGAGTTAGTTGGTAATATTGATAATTGGATAGGCTTGGCAAGTGAGCCTGATAAAAAAGCTATGACACACAAACACTCATTTAATACTTTACGAGCAGAAATTTTAGAAGATGCGGCTGAAAAAATAGCACTAGATTATATTAAAAAAAAATCGTGGCAGACCTGAAATTAAAAATGAAATTATAAATAAAGCTACAAATGTAATATTAGCAGAAATGAAAAAAACAATCCTCAAGTGAATTTTACATCAGAATATATTAACAATTTGAAAAAACTTTTAGCGCAAAAAAATCCACATTTAAATGCAGTTCCTATCTTATTTGGTTTTAAACGTTTAGAAGAAGTTATGCCTAAAAAAAATGAATTATTTGGAACTAACAATAAGGCTATTTTTACGATTAAGAAGCCAGATGGAAAGACATTTAATTATTCCATTGCTGTTGCCGATAAAATATTAAAATCTATGGTTGGGGTAATGGAAAATGATAATCCTAACTATTTGGAAGAGTATAAGGAAGAAATAAAAAGAAGATGTCAAAAATATGCGGTTGATCCAAATAATTTTGCCCTAAACAGTTCTTCATTAAGTGAATTTAAACAAATTGATAATTTACAAACAAATTTATTATCAGAAAATAATAATAATAATACCGCAAAAATAGATTATAGTAGTATGACTCATTCAGACTGGGGCAGATATTTTGATGGTATGACAAGGGAACAAGTAGAAGAAGCACTTCATAATAAAGAATTATTAATTGCATTAATAAATGAAGATGCTAGTCAAAGCTATCCATCGCTTAATAGTTTAATTAATAGTGCAAGTCATTATGGAATATCAGACCCAAAAAGTTATGAATTATTTACTAATGGCTGGTTTACTAATGCTTTAGATAACCATTTAACACAAAAAAATTGTTTTGGAAAATGGCACAATAACTATGAAGAGAAAAAAATTGAATTACTGGTAAATTTACCACAAGCAGTAGGGGTACTAACAGACGATTATTATATAAATATGTTGAGTAAGGCTCATTCACAAACTGTAACAAGTGTTAGTCAAGCTACCGATATTAAGACAGCTACAAATATTTATGAAAAATTATTACATAGATTGAAATTAAATGTTAATTATATAAATAATAAGATAAATGAATTGAATTATGCCGAAAATGAAATGGCACGTGCAAGGTTAAATAACGATCAAAAAAGCTTTGAAATGTATTTTAATTATAGGTCTATAATAAAAGATGAAATGGAAGAATTATTACTAAACAATAAGAAAATTCAAGACACATTAGAATTATTTACAAGAAAACTAGATAATTCTTATGAAGCAACACTGGAAGTTAGAAATATAATATCGACAGTGGAAGATATACCGTCAGAAAATGAAACATTAAATAATTATAGTCAGTTAAGAGATGTCATCCGGCAAAATGCTAATTTAACAGAAGAACAGAAAAAAATAGCTTTCCAGCAACTGTGGGATAACTTTGATATGCAAGTAGAAGAAGGATTAGAACAATCACAAAGGCATAGATAAGTAATTTTATGTCAAGTTTACGCTAGAAAATAAAATATTTATAAAATACTATTGTTAATTTATAAATAAAGCCATATAATTTAATCATAAGGGAACGTTTCAAAATACTTAAGGGGCTGGCGTAATGCCAATTTAACAATGAAACGTCCTTTTTTTTGCCTATTTTTCGAAAAAAAGGTATAATGATATTGGTGAAGAAATTATGTTAAAGATTAGCGATAAATGGAAAGATTATGAATGTTTAGATGCTGGTAACGGTGAAAAATTAGAACGCTGGGGTAATGTTATATTAAGAAGGCCTGAACCTCAGGCAATGTGGGAAATCCCTTTTGATAAAGCTTGGAAAAATGTTGATGGGTTTTATCACCGTTCATCTAAAGGTGGAGGTTACTGGGATTTTAAGAAAAAATTACCCGATTATTGGACAGTTACCTACAAAGACTTAACTTTTAAAGTAACACCAACTAACTTTAAACATACTGGGCTTTTTCCTGAACAAGCTACTAACTGGGACTTTATGATGGATAAAATAAAAAAGTCTAAAAGAAAAATTAAAGTATTAAATTTATTTGCTTATACAGGTGCAGCGACAATGGCCTGCGCGAAAGCGGGAGCTGATGTCGTGCAGGTAGATGCTTCTAAAGGTATGACGGCTTGGGCGAAAGAAAATATGCATCTATGTCATTTAGATGATGCTTATATTAGATTTATCGTTGATGACTGTTTAAAATTCGTCGAAAGAGAATATCGCCGCGGTCATAAATATGATGCCATCGTAATGGACCCACCTAGTTATGGAAGAGGGCCAAATAAAGAAGTTTGGAAGTTTGAAAAAAATATGGCTGTTTTATTTGAAGCTATTTTAAAAATATTAAGCGATAAACCATTGTTCTTTTTAATTAATGCTTATACAACTGGTATTTCTAGTACTGTTTTAGGTAATATGTTAAAAATGGGAATGAAAGATTATGATGGTAAAATTGAAACTGGTGAACTTGGTTTAAAAATCACGAAAAATAATTTAGTTTTACCATGTGGTATTTATGGAAGATGGGAAAGTAATGATTAATATTGTTTATGAGGATAATCATTTATTAGTAGTAGAAAAACCTATAAATGTTCCCGTTCAAGCGGATAGTTCTAAAGATAAAGATTTACTAACAATGTTAAAAGAGTATTTAAAAGAGACGTATCATAAACCGGGAAATGTCTATTTAGGACTTGTACATAGGCTTGACAGACCAGTCGGCGGAGTTATGGTATTTGCGAAAACTAGTAAAGCAGCGAGTAGACTTTCTAAACAAGTTCAAAACCATACATTTAAAAAAACTTATATTGCTGTGGTTAAAGGTAATATTAAGCAAGATAATGTATTTGTTGATAAGTTGTTAAAGGACTGTAAAACCAATACCGTTAAAGTTGATGAAAAAGGAAAGGTTGCTAGATTAAGTTATCATAAATTAGCTTATAAAGATAATTTATCTTTCGTTAAAATTAATTTAGAAACTGGAAGACCGCATCAAATAAGAGTGCAGTTTGCTTCCAGAGGATATCCATTGTTAGGCGACCAAAAATATGGATATAATATGCCCAAAATTCCTATTGCTTTATTTGCTAAAAAAATAGAATTTAAGCATCCAATTACCAATGAAGAATTAACCTTTGAACTGTCAATACCAAGTAGATATCCTTTTAATTTATTTAATATTACTGTGGAAAAATGAAAAAATTTTAATTTTTTTCGTTTTTTTGCAGGATTTTTTATTTTTTTGTCGTATGATATATAATAGAGGGGCTGAAAAGGAAGAATAAAAAGCTAGGCTAAAATAGAAGGAGGTTTTATGATAAAAAAATTTATCATACTTTTTCTAGCTTGCTCGGTAATTTATATGGTGACATCTTCTGTTTCAGCAGAAAACATTTCTTACAAAAAAATTAATGGGGTCTATTATAACCAAGTAGTAAATGGTAATTTAAAATCAAATTATGTTACAATGTTTTATTTTGGTCCAGCACTTGCTTACTGTATTGAACCAGGTGTAGATATTAATACTAGTGATTATAATAGTAGTAAAGATTGGAGTCAAACATCTTTTACAAAGCAGCAACAAGAACAATTTGAAAAAATTGGTTATTATGGTTACGAATATCCGGGACATCAAAAACCAGAATACTATTTAGCCGCTCAAGAATTAATTTGGGAAGTTAGTAATCCAAACATTGAAGTTTACTGGTCTACTGGTAAAAATGGAAGTGGTAATAGACTAAACTATGATAAAGAAAAACAAGAAATACTAGATTTGATAGAAAAAGATAGTATTAGACCGTCTTTTAGTGAAACAAAAATTACTGGTGAAATTGGTAAAGAGGTAATTATCAATGATGAAAATAATGTTTTAAAAGATTATACAATATCTGAAAGTAATTATCATAAATTGGAGTTAACCGAAAATCAGTTAAAAATTAATTTCAATAAGGAAGTAAAACCTAGTGAAACTATTACTTTAACTAGAAACAATTATGATAGTGGAACTTTAATTGTTTATACTAAAAATAATAGTCAAAAACTGGCTACTTTAAGATTTTCCACCCCAATTCAAACAAGTTTTGAACTAGAAAATTATGAAGTACCATCTCCGCCTGAAGAAACACCTAAAGAAGAAACTCCGGAGGTAGTTAAAGTTCCAAGTACAGGCATTAATACCAGTAATGTAATGGCTTTAGGATTAGTTGCTAGTGCATTTGCTTTTAGAATTAAAAAAATACTATAATTGTTTCTTTGTTGTTTTATTAGTAGCCGGATTATTATTAATTTTCAATAATACAGTCAAAGCAAAAACAAGTATTCAAACTTTTGAAATTACGAATAATATTATAAGTGGTAAAATTAATCGTAATGGTTATTTAGGTGTTTTAGAAATTCCTAAAATAAATTTAATGCAAGGTTTTTATGAATATAGTTCTCCTTTAAATACAGTAGATAAAAATATTGAAGTTATTGAAACTTCCCAAATGCCGGATATTAAAAATAGTAATTTAATTTTAGCTGCTCATAGTGGTTCAAGTAAGCTTGGCTATTTTAAGCATTTAGATGAAATAAATATTAGTGATGAAGTAATTGTTAATTATAATGGTAAAGACTATTATTATATAATTAATGATATATATGATGCTAAAAAAACAGGGTACATTGATATATACCGTAACAAAGAAAAAACAACCATTACTTTAATTACTTGTAAAAAAAATACAAATTTACAAACAGTTTATATTGGTTATTTACAAAAGGTACTTTAAAATGAGGGCCTTTTTTGTTATAATTAGATTAAGATACGGAAAGGGGAACATATGAATAAAGAATTGTTAGATGAAAATGTTGAATTTATTGTTTACAAAAGTAAAAATATTAAGGATTTAAAAGGAAAGGACACAAAGACTAGTAAAAATGAACTTGAAATGTATAAAAGAGTTCTTAAACGACAAACAAGAAATACAAAGTTATTATGTCTTGGAATATTTCTTTGCTTTTTAGCTGCCGCTTGTTTCTTTGGATTAGCTGAATTCTTCTTAAATAATCAATTAGAAAGTATATGGCTTGTTTTATCTTTAGCTATTTTAACGGGGGCAATTGGTATTATTGTGTATGCTAATATAACTAATTCAAAAGAAGGGAAAATAAAGTATCAATATAAAAACGAAAAATACTTTTATGTAGCTGGTATTTTTACTGGTTTTGGAGTGTTTGCTTTGTTTGGTGGTTTTGTTATTTTTGGTGCTAGTAGTGCAATATTTATCTCTTTAGTTTTACTTGGTTTAGGAGCAGCTTTTGATATATATCACGATAAAACTGGTGATAAGAAAAATAATTTAACCCTAGTTAGAGAATTTGTTATCGCGATAATTGTTTGTATAATTTTTGGCTTTCTTGGTTATTTTGTCAATATTAATGCTAGTAATTTTGCTAATGAAAATTATCAGATAGAAGAATTAGGGTGAAGAAGATGAAAATAATTTATTATTTTATCTTTTTTTTCATAATTGTAAGTTTTCCGAATATAGTTTTGGCGGCCCAAGATTTAAGTGATGTTAGTATTTTGGAATACTGTATGATTACTTTTATTCCGCTTATTTTAATTTTAATTGTCATTTTTATGTGGTGGGAAGAAGGCCAAGATGAAGAAATTATTGAAACTGTAGAATTTTATCCACCAGAAAAATTAAACAGTTTAGAACTTGCTTTAGCGTATAAAGGTGATGTACAAAGCGAAGATGTTGTCTTATTACTTATTGATTTAGCTAATCAAGGCTATATAAGAGTAGAAGAAGTTAATGATAATAATTATAAGTTTATTAAATTAAAAGAATATGTTGGGAATAATATAACTGAAAAAATATTTTTAACAGGTTTATTTAATCAGAAGAATGAAGTAATGTTAGATGAACTTGAATATAATTTTTATCTTCCGGTAGAATCTATTACTTCAATTATGAACAACAAAGAAAATAGAAAAGCTATTTTTGAAAAATCTTCTATAGAAAAAACATCGATGATTTTTGTGTTTATTTTAATTACATTTTTTCTAGCTTTTGGTAAGCCACTTCTTGCATATATTGAAGATGATGATATCGTTTGGGTTGTCGCGGCTATTGTTAGTATTTTATTTTCATTAACTAATTTGATGACAATTACTATGAAATGGTATAAATTAATAGGACTTATATTTATGATTTCATCTATGATTTTTGCTATAATTTATTTTCCTGTTATATATTCTATTGATGATAATCCTGTATACATTTTTATCTATTTAATATGCATAGCTTATATAATTATATTTTTAGTATTTGTTAAGATAATGCCCAAACGAAATAAAAAAGGGAGAATTTTATTAGGCAAACTTAAGGGTTATAAAAATTTTTTAGAAACAGTTGATAAGAGTACATTAATCGCACACGATAATTATTCTTATGAAATTTTTTCCTATGCTTATGTTTTAGGTATAAATGATATTTGGGAAAAACAGTTTGCCGATATTTCTTTAAAAGCACCTAATTGGTATGTTGGTGAGTTACCTTTTGAACTAAAAAAAATAGAGATACTTATAAAAAGACTTACTTATGTGGCAACATTAATTCCAAAAAGAGAACGGTGATAATATGATATGTCCAAATTGTGGTAAAGATAATAAATATACTAATATAAAATGTGAATATTGTGGAAAAGAATTTATTAATGACCGTGAATATTTACAGAAACTGTCTTCAGAACAAAAACAAGCTAGTCAAAGAAACGTTAAAACCAATAATACTTTTGTTAAGATAATATTATTTATAATGCTAATGCTTTTTGGTTTTGTAATTATTCTAGCTTTTATAAATAACAATATAGATGGTGAATTAAATGAATATAAAGTTAATGAAGACGTTTTTTATCATTCTGACAATACAAATAATAATAAATTTATAGAAAATGCAATGTCCATAATTACTAATATGCTTGTAATATTATTTATTGTATTAATGATTTACCAATCGTTTGTAAAAGTAAAAAAACTTCTTGGAAAAGATAATAAGTAGTATCTTTTTTTTCACCCTTGACAATTGAATGCGTATTCAACTATAATATAAATAGTTGAGTATTTTTTCAACTGTTAACATATAATATTATGGAGGTATATATGTCAAGAAATGAATTTATTTGTGATTGTAACGTTATCCATCAGGATGCTGTGGATGAAGTCTTAAAGAAAATGCCCGATGAATACACCTTTAATAGGTTAGCTGATTTATTTAAATTAATTGGTGATACAACAAGATGCCGAATACTTTTTGCTTTAGACCAAAAAGAAATGTGTGTTTGTGATTTAGCCAATGTTCTAAATATGACAAAATCATCAATATCACATCAACTTGCTACATTAAGAAGAAGTGGGGTTGTTAAATGCCGAAAAAGTGGCAAGGAAGTATATTATACTTTAGATGATGAACATATTGTTCAGTTATTTGAAATTGGTCTTGAACACATTAATCATAGATAGAAAGAAGGAATTAAAATGCAATATAAATTTAAAATTAACGGGTTAGACTGTGCTAATTGTGCGAATGAATTAGAAAGTGCTTTACAAAAAATTGATTTTATCGATAATGTAAGTATTAGTTTTATGATACAAAGATTGACTTTTGAGTGTGCTAAAGAAAATAAATCATTGGCATTAAAACAAATTAAAAAAGTCATAAAAAAAGAAGAACCAGATGTAACAATAGAGGAGATATAAGATGACTGGAAAAATGAATAAAAGATTAATTAGAGTAATAATTGCTTTTATCTTGTTTGTAATCTGTTTAATATTAGACTTTAATAATTTATATAAAAATATTATATATTTAATAGCTTATGTTATAGCCGGATATGATGTTGTTTTTAAAGCTTTAAGGAATATTATTCGGGGCAAAGTGTTTGATGAAAACTTTTTAATGACTATTGCCACAATTGGTGCTTTTGCCATTGGTGAGTTTCCGGAAGCCGTAGCTGTAATGTTATTTTATCAAGTGGGAGAACTATTTCAAAGTTATGCTGTGGATAAATCACGAAAATCAGTTGCTAATCTTATGGATATTCGTCCTGATTATGCTAATGTTTATCGCAAAGGAATAGTGCAAAAGATTAACCCTAGCGAAGTAAATATTGGAGAAACAATTTTAATTAAACCAGGAGAAAAAATTCCGTTAGACGGTACTGTTATTAATGGTGAGTCGAGGCTTAATACTTTGGCTTTAACAGGGGAAACACTTCCTAGAAAAGTAGGGCCTGGTGATGAAGTACTTAGTGGATGTATAAATAGTGATGGCACTTTAAAAGTCAAAGTAATAAAAGAATTTAAAGAATCAACAGTTAGTAAAATTTTAGATTTAGTAGAAAATGCTAGTTCAAGAAAGTCGAAATCCGAAAACTTTATTTCGAAATTTGCTAAATATTACACCCCTATTGTTGTCGTTATCGCGATTATTTTAGCTATTATCCCACCTTTAATAACTGGTGAAGAATTTAGTAAATGGCTTTACCGGGCTTTATCATTTTTAGTTGTTTCTTGCCCTTGTGCTTTAGTTATTTCTGTTCCTTTATCTTTCTTTGGTGGTATTGGTGCGGCTTCTAAAATAGGTGTTTTAGTTAAAGGTAGTAATTATTTAGAAGCTTTAGCTAATACCGAAACCATTGTTTGTGATAAAACCGGCACTTTAACAGAAGGTGTGTTTAAAGTTCAAAAAATAGAAGGAGTTAATTATAATAACGATGAACTATTAAAATATACTGCTTATGCCGAAAACTATTCTAATCATCCAATTGCCAAGGTAGTTAGAGAAGCTTATGGTAAAGTTATTGATGAAAAATTAATAACTGATACGAAAGAGATTTCCGGAAAAGGTGTTATTGCTAAAGTGGATAGGAAAAATGTTTTAGTAGGTAATGAAAAATTAATGCAAGAAAATAATATTGAATATCAAAAAAGTAAGGAAGTTGGTACTGTTATTTATACAGCCATTAATAATAAGTTTGCCGGAACTATTACTATTAAAGATAAAATAAAAGAGGACGCATATAAAGCAATGATTTTATTTAAAAATAATAACGTTAAAAAGATTGTAATGTTAACTGGTGACCGGGAAGTTATTAGTGAAGAAGTTGCCAATAAATTAAAGATAGATGAGTATCACGCAGAGTTACTTCCTCAAGATAAAGTCGAATTAGTCCAAAAATTAATTAGTCAAAAAACGAAAGAAGGAAAGGTTGTCTTTGTTGGTGATGGCATTAATGATGCACCAGTTTTAGCTTTAGCTGATATTGGTGTGGCAATGGGTGGTTTAGGTAGCGATGCTGCTATCGAAGTTGCTGATGTTGTTATAATGACCGATGAGCCGTCGAAAATAGCTAGTGCGATAAACATTTCTAAAAGAACTATGAATATTGTTAAACAAAATATTGTCTTTGCTATAACTGTTAAAATAGGTGTTTTAGTTTTAAGTGGTTTAGGACTTGCCACAATGTGGGCAGCAGTTTTTGCCGATGTTGGCGTTTCTGTTTTAGCCATATTAAATGCTTTAAGAGTTTTAAAAGTAAAGAGTTCGTAATAACGAGCTTTTTTAGTGAAAAAGAAAAAAAGAAAGCATAAACTTAATTAGGTGGTTATATGCTTCGAAATAAAATATTTATTTTACTTTTGTTTTTATTTGTTGTTTGTACAATGAGTTTTGTTCATGCCGAAAAAGCTGAATTACCATTACTTGGTAAAGTTATTTATTTGGACCCCGGACACGGGGGCAAAGATTCGGGGGCTTTTTATAAAAATGTTAAAGAATCAACCCTCAATTTAGATATTAGTAATAAAATAATGAAAGCCCTTAAAAAGGATGGAGCAGTTGTTTATTTGACGAGGTATGGCGATTATGATTTGTCAGCTAATAATGCTAGTAATCGTAAACGTAGTGACTTATCAAGAAGGGCTAATATAATTAATAAATCAGGCTGCGACTTATATTTGTCAATCCATTTAAATGCTGATGTTGATGATTCTTGGACGGGAGCTCAAGCTTATTACGATAAAATTAATAGTGAAAATGAAAAAATAGCTAAAATTTATCAAGAAGAATTCGTTAGATATTTAAGTACCACTAGAAAATATAAAGAAGATAGTACTTTATATTTACAACGAAGAATAACTAAACCGGGAGTTTTATTAGAACTTGGTTTTTTGTCTAATGCTAAAGAAAGGTCTCTTTTACAAAGTGAAAGCTATCAATTAAAAATTGCTGAAGCTGTAAGGAAAGGAAGAGAAAAATATTTTAGTAGTTAATTTCAAAAAAAAAAAAAAAAAAAGTGCTAAAGTTATGATATAATTAATGATAGGTGATAAGCATGGCAAATAAAATATTCCGCACTTTAGACCAACAAATAGCTATTTTAAAGTCTAAAGGACTTGTTGTTAATAATGAAACTTTTGCTAGAAAAATATTATTTCGCGAAAATTATTATTTTTTAAGCGGGTATCGTCATTTATTTATAAAACATTATAAAAGTGATAAATATATTCCTGGGACAACATTTGAAGAATTATATGCGATGTTTGTTTTTGACCGCAAAATTAGAAATACTTTTTTTAAAAATATTTTAATTGTGGAAAACAATATGAAATCTATTATTAGTTATCAATTATCAAAGAAATATGGTTTTAGGGAAACCGATTATCTTAATGCCCGTAACTTTACGCAGGATGCTTTAAAAAATAGGCAAGTTAAGGATGTCTTAAATAAGATAAAAAGGCAAGTTCATAAAAATGGCCGGCAACATGCCGCTACTAGCCATTATATTGATAATTATGGATATATTCCTTTATGGGTTTTAGTTAAAGTATTATCACTTGGTATAATTGCCGAACTTTATAGTATATTAAAAATTGAGGACCAAATTAATATCGCCAAATTTTATGATATTGAAGCAAGTACTTTGGACTTATATTTAGAGTTACTTTCTAATTTTCGTAATGTTTGTGCTCACGAAGATATCCTTTACGACCACCGGACACAAAATAGTATTCCTAACAATAAGTATCATACATATTTAAATATTCCTGAAGATGAAGATGGGTTTATGTATGGTAAAAATGATTTATTTGCTTTAGTTATCATTTTAAAAGTAATGTTGACAAAAGAAGAATTTAATGAAATGATTGAAGAAATAAACCATGAAGTTAAAGAACTTGATGATTTAGTTAATGCTGTTCCGCTTGAAAATATTTTAAATAAAATTGGTTTTCCTAAAAACTGGTATGATATTAAAGGATTAGAATAGGAGGAAAATATGCGCGAAAAAATATTAGGTTTAATAGTTATTGTGGCTGTACTTGGTGCTGGTATATTTGGAACTTTATATTTTACAAAAGATAATGATGTTACAGTTGGTTCTTCAAAACGAAATGTAACAATTAGTGAAAGTGATAGCATTTACGAAGCGGTCGATAAAATATATGATGCGGTTGTCTTAATTGAGACATCACAAAATGGACAAGATTTATCTTCTGGTTCTGGCTTTGTTTATAAAAAAGAAGGAGATTATGGTTATATTTTAACTAATTATCACGTTGTTGAAGGTGCTTCAGAAGTTAGAGTAACTAATACCGCTGGTGATGAAACTACAGCTGAATTTTTAGGCGGTGATAGCTATGCTGATATTGCTGTTTTAAGAATTGAAGCTGATGCGGCTTTAGAAGTAGCGGAAATTGGCGATAGTACCACAGCTAAAATTGGTGATACAGTCTTTACTGTTGGAACACCGGTTGGTAGTGAGTATATGGGCACTGTTACTAAAGGGATAATTTCTGGCGAGCAAAGAACAATTACTGTAAATGACGGCCAAGATTCTTATGTGATGGAAGCTTTACAAACAGATGCCTCAATTAATCCTGGTAATAGTGGTGGGCCTCTTGTAAATATTAATGGTGAGGTAATCGGTATTAATTCTATGAAATTAGTAACTAGTGAAATTGAAGGTATGGGATTTGCAATTCCTATTGAAGTTGCTATGTCTAGTATTGATAAATTAGAAGCCGGTGAAGAAATTGAAAGACCAGTTCTTGGAATAAGTATGTATGATGTTTCTAATACGATAATGCTTTACCGCAATAATTTAAAACTTGATGACAATATTAAAGAAGGCGTCGTTGTGGCTGAAGTTGAAGATGGGTCAGCGGCTAGTAACGCTGATATAAAAGTAAATGATGTTATTACTGGCGTTGATGGTACTGATGTTAGTGATAGTAGTCATTTAAAATACGAGCTTTATAAACACGAAGTTGGTGATACAATTACCTTAACAATTATTCGTGATGGTAAAACAATAGAAAAAGAAGTTAAGCTTACAAAGAGTATGTAGGTTTAACTTCTTTTAATGTAATTCATTACATTCACCAGGTTGTGGTTCGTAAAAACAATGATTTTTATAGCGTCCACTTAATGGTTGTTCCCACCAAGTAGTGCGGCAACTTTGGCCGCTAGCTGGGGCATAAAACCATAAAGCATTAGTTGCCGGATAATAGTATTCTCCTTGTAAAACTCTATCAGCAAGTTCTCGTTCGTGGGTTGAAGGAGAACTAAAGAATAATGGACTATTAACTCCAGCAAATCCCCCTGGTGATTGATAAATCGCCTGACTTATACTATTAATATTTTTAAAAGTAAGACAATTGGCAATAGTTCGGTTAACAACGACATTTCCAACCATTAGCATTCCTAAATCACCTTCACCAACCGCTTCAGCGCGCATTAATCTTGCTAATAAATCTCTTTCATTATCGGTATAGTTTACTATCATAATATCACCTAAATTATTATATGAAAAGCCTAAAAATAGTTGAATAAAACTGGTTTGTATGATATAATGTAAGCGAGCTTTCAGAAAAATAGGGGTATAGTTCAATGGTAGAATAACGGTCTCCAAAACCGCTGATGTGGGTTCAACTCCTGCTACCCCTGCCATTTGATATCAAAGCTCAAAAATGAGCTTTTTATATTGTAAAGGCGATGATGGGCTTGGAAACCTGGAGCCATATATTTTAAAGGGATTCTTCTTGAATAAGTAAGGTGGAACCGCGGATATTATTCGTCCTTACAAACTAGGAGAGTTCTTTTTTTGGAAAGGAAGAGATTATGGAAAAACTTAAAATGGAAAAGTTAGTTAGTTTTTGTAAGCAATATGGTTTTATATTTCAAGGAAGTGAAATATATGGAGGACTTGCTAATACTTGGGATTATGGACCATTAGGTGTAGAACTTAAAAACAATGTTAAAAAAGCTTGGTGGAAGAAATTTGTACAAGAAAGCATTCATAGCTATGGAGTTGATGCTGCCATACTAATGAATCCTAAAGTTTGGGAAGCCTCAGGACATGTTAGTAGTTTTTCGGACCCATTAATTGACTGTAAGGAATGTAAAACAAGACATCGGGCAGACCATTTAATTGAAGACTATGATAATACTATTATTGCTGATAAAATGACAGATAAAGAAATGATAGATTTTATCAAAGATAAAAAAATTAAATGTCCAAATTGTGGTAAACACAATTTTACTGATATCAGACAATTTAATTTAATGTTTGAAACTGAAAGAGGCGTTACGGTAGATAATAAAAGTATTCTTTATTTACGACCCGAAACAGCGCAAGGAGAATTTGTTAACTTTTTAAACATTCAAAGAACAATGCGTGCAAAAATACCTTTTGGCATTGGTCAAATAGGCAAAGCGTTTAGAAATGAAATTACTCCTGGTAATTTTACCTTTCGGACAATTGAATTTGAACAAATGGAACATCAACTATTTTGTAAACCAGGTACTGATAATGATTTTTATCAGGAATATAAAACTAAAGAAATGAAGTTTTTTACTGATTTAGGTATAGAACAAAGGAATTTAAGATTCCATGACCATGAGAAATTAGCTCATTATGCTAAAGAAGCATGTGATGTAGAATATAATTTTGATTTTGGTTATGCAGAAATTGGTGGTACGCATAATAGAACTGATTATGATTTAAAAAGACATGAAGGATATTCTGGTAAACCACTTCAGTATTTAGACCCTGAAACTAATGAAAAATATACACCTTATGTTATCGAATCATCTATTGGCTGTGATAGAGCAACACTTGCTTTTCTTTATGATGCTTATGAAGAAGAAACTTTAGAAGATGGGACTACTCGGGAAGTGATGCATTTTCATCCGCTTATCGCCCCTTATAAACTAGCTATCTTGCCACTTATTAAGAAAAGACACAGTGAAAAAGCTATGGAAATATATAAGGACCTTGCCAAAGAATTTATGTGTACTTATGATGAAACCGGTAATATTGGTAAACGTTATAGAAGGCAAGATGTATCTGGAACGCCTTTCTGTTTAACCGTTGATGATGAAACGATAGAGAAAGGAACTGTAACTATTAGAGACCGAGATACGATGGAGCAAGTAACTTTACCTATTGATGAAGTTAAAGACTATATTAATGAAAAAATAAAATTTTAAGCAGCATTTATGCTGTTTTTTGATACAATAATATTGGTGGTTTTATGATTTTAAATATTAGTAGCCGAACAGATATACTTGCTTTTTATAGTAAGTGGTTTATTAAAAGATTAGAAGCGGGTTATGTCGATGTAAGAAATCCTTTTAATGAGAAATTAGTTAGCCGTATATATTTTAAAGATGTAGAAGCAATAATGTTTTGTACAAAAAATCCATTACCGATTTTAGATTATTTACCAAAGATAAAAAAACCGATTGTTTTTCACGTTACCATAACGCCATATAAAAAAGATATTGAACCCAATGTCCCGCCTAAAGGCTTAATTATTGAAGGTGTAAAAAAATTATCAAAAATACTTGGTAAAGAAAATGTCGTAGTTAGATATGACCCAATATTTATCAGTGATAAGTATAATATAGAATATCATAAAAAGGCTTTTAATAATTTATGTATGTTATTAAATGGTTACATCGATAAAATAATTGTATCTTTTATCGATGACTATAAAAATGTTAGGAAAAATAATAATGTTTTAAGAATAAAACCTTTTACAGAAGACATTTATAAAGAAATAGGGTTAAATTTTAGTAAAAGCGCGAAAGAAAATAATATAACGGTGCAGACGTGTGCGGAAAAAAGAGATTTAACTGAATATGGGTTTATAAAAGGTGAGTGTCTTTCTAAAACTTTAGCTTATCAGTTAACTGGTAAAACTAAATTTAAAAAATGGCAAGAAAGAGACTGTGAATGTGTGCAGATGGTCGATATTGGTGCTTATAATACGTGTCTACATTTATGCAAGTATTGTTATGCTAATTTTGATGAAACGAAAGTGAAAGAGAATAAAAGAAAGCACGATGTTAATGCTTCAATGTTAATTGGACATTTATCTGATGAAGATATTGTGAAAATTCGGACAAAATAGAAATATTGTGGTACAATGATAGTGGAGGTAATAATATGAAATGTGTTAGTATAAAAGGTCCAAAAGAATTTGAAGTTACCGAAAAAGAAGAACCGGTTAGTAAAGATGGCAGTGTTGTTGTAGATGTTAAAAAATGTGGTATTTGTGGCTCTGATATTCATAACTGGGTAAATGGAGCTCCTGAAGGGCTTGTTATGGGTCACGAATTTTGTGGGATTGTTACAGATGCTGGGTCAAGAACTGATTTAAAAGTAGCTGATAGGGTAACTGCTTTACCTATTTCTCCTTGCGGTCATTGTGAAGCTTGCAAAAATGGTAATCCACAGTATTGTCCAGAAACTTGGAGTTATGCTTTAGGTTTGTCAGTAACTAATCCTGGTGCTTTAGCGCCTAAAACTAGTATTAGACCTGATATGGTTTTAAAAGTGCCTGATAATATGAAAGATGAAGAAGTGGCAATGGTTGAGCCAGTAGCTGTTGGTCTTCACGCGATTAATTTAGCTAATATTAAAATCGGTGATAAAGTATTAGTTATTGGTGCGGGAATTATCGGTTTAGTATCAGCAATGTTTGCTAAAAAAGCCGGTGCTAGTAAAGTTGTCATTAGTGAAGCTAATATTGCGAGAGCTGAAAAAGCCGTATCTTTAAAACTAGCTGATAAGTATTATGATGCTAAAGATGAGAATATGCTTAAAAAAGTTTATGAAGATACTGGGAAAGGCTATGATGTGGTTATCGAATGTTGCGGTAATGCGCCAGCTGTAACTAGTGCTTTGATGGCTGTTAAACCAGGTGGTACAGTAGTATTAGTTGGGGTAGCAACTTCAGCTATTAATATTCCAACGGTAGTTGCTGTAACTAGAGAACTTACTCTAAAAGGGGCAATTGCTTATACTAAAGAAGAGTTCCAAACTTGTATTAATTTAATTGCTAATAAAGAAATAGATGTTTTAAAATTTGTTAGTGATACTGTTACTTTAGATGAAGTTCAGCAAGCTTATGAAAGATTAACTAGTGGTACTGATGATGCTATTAAAATATTAGTTGACCCCAACAAATAGACTTGAATTTTTCAAGTTTTTTGTTTATATATAAAAAGAAAGTTATTTCTAACTTCCTAAATTGCCAATTGATAAGAATTTCCTTCCGAACTATCCCCACCAGTGATTTGAACTTCTGGTGATAATGTTACTACAGGGCGGACGCTACTCCAGTAGTGTGGACCATTATTAGTAATTACGCCATTGCTTTTCGCATCCCATACAAAATACGCTAGATTTCTAGAAAATGGCGACATTGTTCACCACTATTCATTTAAATACATCCAGTTATTTGTTGCACGCGGATATCCACTTTGAAATGAACTATTTATTCCTGTACAACTTCCGCTATTTGTACTTGTTCTTAAATATTCACTTGCATCTACTGAAGCTACTTTTCCCCGCTATAATATTGAATTTACTTATGTTGCTTTTTAAGCAGTTGTCACTCCACTATCATCACTTGGTATTCTAGCTTTATATCTCACATTTTGCTTTCATACTTTTGGCTGTTGCATTTAATGTGTTATAATACGTTGTATTTAAATATGTATTTAACTCTGTTTTTTTACTTGATAGAGAAGGCCATTGTTTAACGAATGTATAACAATTAAAGCTAAAATATATTAATTTATTGGAGTACAATAAAAAAGATATTAATTTTTTTACATAAAGGTGTATAATATGTATTTAAGGATGTGATAATCTGAAAAAATTTAGAGATTATATTTATTGTGATGATAATAGAATTAATTCTTATATTAGTCAAATACCTGAATTAAATAAAAATGTAACTTCAGCAAGTTATGAAACTGCGACAGAAGTAGAAGGTGGATTAGACATTAAATTAGCTAAAGCAGGAAGAATTGTAAAAGAGAAGAATTCTACAAACTACACTATGAAGTTATCATCACTGGAACAACTTGTAAATTGGACTTTTGATGAAAAGAATGCAATTAATTATGATGGTGAAAATCTAGCTACTGAAGACAAAGACAAATTAATAATTCTTAATGGCAAAACGTCAATACCAGAGATGAGCGAAAATATAGAAATGGTTAATACTATCGCTAGGGATACTTCTTGGTTTGACGTAGTTGCAATGTCAGACGAAGATAAAAAGACTATGTCATATATTAAAGAAAGCGATAATGTGCCAATATTGTTAGAACTTGATTCGGATTACATTTTTAATTGCAATTTAAGAAAAGATTATATAATTGGAATTAAAGATGATTTTTTCGACAATATTGATAATGAAATAACAATAATAGGAAGAATAGATAAAATATATAATACTGAAGAAAAAAATAGAAATTTACGACTTAGTTAAGGAATTATTTAAGTTGAATAGAGCAATTAGAAGAAAGCTACCGAAGGAATCATTAAAAAATGCAATAATTTACGAAGCAGGACCACTAGTAAAAATCACACCAATAATTATATACAAATAAAAATTAATATCTAACTTAATATTAACTTTGGTAGTTTTTATTAGAGTGTAAAAGAATATATATAATAAAATTCTATAGGGTTTGATTTAGTCAAACTTGACATAAGTTCATAGTTATACGCTAAAATACGACAATGTGATGTTTAAAATGGTGTATAATATATTATAGAAAGGAGAGTCCGATTATGATTGAAAATTTACCAAAAAATCTCATTGAGTTTATTAAGTCTGGTGAAAGCATAATAGTTGAATATAAAGAGACAAAAAAGAATCTGCCTAGCAGTTTGTTTGAATCAGTTTGTTCAATGCTAAATAGAAATGGTGGACATATATTCTTAGGTGTTAAAGATGACTCTGAAGTAATTGGTGTATATAAAGATTACATTAAAACTATGAAAAAGGAATTTGTGGATTTATGCAACAATCCAGAAAAAATATTTCCAACAGTTCATCTTGATATAAAAGAGTACCTTTATGAAGGAAAGCACATTTTATACATTTATATTCATGAAAGTTCGGATGTTCATAAAACAGCAAATAAGATCTATGATAGAAACGAAGATGGAGATTTTGACATAACTAATAATACTACTCAAATATCCAATTTGTATATCAGAAAAAGGAGTACTTATATTGAAAATAAAATATATCCATTTGCAACTATGGATGACTTAAGGGCAGATTTAATTGAAGAAGCAAGAACAATGGCTTCAAATAGAACTTCAAATCACCCATGGTCAAAAATGAGTAATGAAGAAATGTTAAGAAGTGCTGGATTATATGAAAGGAATTTAGAAACAGGTAAAGAAGGTTTAAATTTGGCTTGTCTCCTATTATTTGGAAAAGATGATATAATTGCTTCTGCATTGTCATATTATAAAACTGATGCAATTTTAAAAGTTAAGGACACAGAAAGATATGATGACCGTGATGACATTAGAACTAATTTATTAGATTCGTATGACCGTTTAACAGATTTTGTAAAGAAACATTTGAATGATAAATTTTATATTGAAAATGACCAAAGAATAAATGTCAGAGATGTAATTGCTAGAGAATTATGTGCCAATTTGCTAATACATAGAGAATATTCAAATCCTTACCCAGCAAAATTGATAATTACAAAAGATAGTATTATTACAGAAAATGCAAATAAGCCAAGAATAATTGGTTTTATAGATTTAAACAACTATTCCCCATATCCTAAAAATCCAAAAATTGCCGGTTTTTTTAAGGAAATAGGACTTGCGGATGAATTAGGTTCTGGTATTAAGAAAATAGCAAAATATACTAAAATATATAGTGGTGGAGGAGAGCCTTCGTTTAAAGATGATGAAATCTTTATTGCGAGCGTTCCATTAACTAATAAAAATGATAATGCTATATTTATTAATAATAACAAATTGAAAGAATTAATACTTGCGTTTATTAAAGAATCTTCTGCTGGAAGAACGAGAAAAGAAATTAATGATTATATTTATCCACAAATGAATGATAATTCTAAAACAAAGAATAGTAGAGTAAGAACAGCATTAACCTATTTAAGAAAAAAAGGTATGATTGAGAATATAGGTTCAGATACAAAGTCTGTTTGGATTGCCAAATAAAACTCTGCAGAGAATTCTGCAGAGCTCTGCAGAATTCTCTGCAGAAATAAATAAAATATATTGAGAAAAAAATCAAATAATATTTAATTGTTTCACAGTAATAGCATTGCAAATGTAATAAAAAATCAGATGGTTATAATTTGTAACCGTCTGAAAAAAATAAAAAATAGTTATACTTTGACTATCCCTGAATAAAGCATATTTATAACTACCTACATATAATTCATAATCACTTTTACTAGCTGTATAAATTTAGTTTACATTAATATTTTCTAAAACATAATCTTTAATGACATTACTACTTTCTCCGTTATTAGTAGTATAATCATATGTTACATAATATTCATTTACTGGTAAGGGATTATCACTATTTTGAGCAACATATATTTAAACATCTAAATTAATATCTAATGTACTATTTATACTGGTTACATTACGATTTTGGTAAAATATTATAATAAATAGTACCATTATTTTGAGGTGGTACGATGGAAATAAAAGTAAACAATTATAAGCCAAATGACATATTAAAATTTATTAGACAAAACGCTAATATAACGCAAGAAACATTAGCTAAAAAAATAAATAAATCTAAAAACTGGGTTAAAAATAATGAACAAGGATTAAATAGATATTTTTTTGAAGATTTAATTAAAGTAGCTGATGTATGTAATGTTGAAATAATTATTAAAGATAAAAGAAAATAAATAATTTTATTGTGAAAAAGTGCGTAAGTAGACTTTATATTTTTAGTATGATAAAATACTTATTAGAAAGTGGTGTTTTATGGACGAGATTACTTATGATAAAGTTAAAGATGATGCTTCTGCTAAAGTTAAACAGTTATATTGGGATATTGCTTTTGGACTTCAAGATGTTGATGGCTTAAAACCATCCCGACATATGATTAGTTTATCAAAAGAACATATAAACGGGAAAAAAACATACGAACAAGTTAAAAATGAAATCACTTCATATTATCAAAATAATCATAGTGATGACAATGAAGAGGAAGCTGATAAAGTATCGACGGCCATTTATGAAATATTAAGTGATAAATCATTTCGTTTTGATTATTTGACATTTAAACATTATCACCGAAGATTATTTAATAATTTGGATAAAAAAATATATAATCCGGGTGAATTTAGATTATACAATATAACTAAAAAAGAAGATATTTTAAAAGGTGATACAGTTATTTATCAGTCATATGATATGATTGAAGAAACTTTAAAATATGATTTTGATGAAGAACAAAAACAAGAATATATTAATTTAAATGAAAATGAAATAGTTGAAAGAATAAGTGAATTTACATCGCGCATTTGGCAAGTGCATCCTTTTTGTGAAGGAAATACTAGAACGACGGCCGTATTTATTCAAAAATATTTAATAAGTATGGGCTTTAATATAAATAATGAAATGTTTAAAGATAAAGCTTTATATTTTAGAAATGCTTTAGTAAGAGCTAATTACATTAATTATGCGAAAGGTATAAAAGCTGATAAAAAATATTTAATAATGTTTTTTGAAAACTTATTATTAAATAAAAATCATAAACTAAATAATAAAGATTTAAAAATTTAAGGAGGCGTTAATTATGAAATATTTTAAAAAATTAGAAAGTGAAAGATTATATTTATCTCCAATGAATATCGAAGATGCTGAAACATACTGTAAGTGGTTAAATGATTTTGCGGTTACTGATGGCCTTGGTGGTAGCAGTACAGTATTAACAATCCCCGCTGAAAAATCTTATATTGAAAATGTTTTAGAAAAAGGGAAATATCAGTTTGCTATTGTTAGAAAAGAAGATAATACTTTAATTGGTAATTGCGGCTTTGATAAGATTAATCATCTTCATCAAACTGGAGAAGTAGGAATATTTATTGGTGAAGCAGAAGATAGAAATAAAAGATATGGAACAGAAGCTTTAAAACTATTACTTGACTATGGTTTTAACTATTTAAATTTAAATAATATTATGCTTCGGGTATATTCTTTTAATGAAGGTGCAATTAACTGTTATAAAAAAATTGGTTTTAAAGAATTTGGCAGAAGACATAATTCTTACTATTTAAATGGCACTTGGTATGATGATGTACATATGGAAATATTAAAGAAAGATTATATAAAATAACCATAAGTTTTAAACAATTTATGGTTTTTTAAATCTTACAAAAGTGTAAGAAATTATTAGGGAAAGTTTTGCTATAATATGAGTAGCAAGGAAGATGTATATGAAATTAAAAAAGATGGTTAGAAAATTTGGTAGTTTTGTTATAACAATATTTAGTATGATAATTATTCCTATTTTAGTAATGGTCCTAATTTTTTATTTTCTTTTTGCGCTTGCTGGTTAGAAGGGAAGATAGTATGACAAATATTTTAGAAATACGACATTTAAAAAAAATATATGGAAATAAAAATAATATTACAAAAGCCTTAAATGATTTATCATTTGATATTAGTGAAGGAGAATTTATAGCTATTATGGGGGCTAGTGGAAGTGTGAA
>CALVRT010000075.1 GCA_944358735.1 uncultured Bacilli bacterium
ATATTATATTAATAAATTATCAGTTATTAAAATACCTTTATATTTATAAATAATTTCTATTATAAACTTTGTTACATATATAATTAGTATATTTATACCTATAATTATTTTTGTTTGTTATATAAGGTTTTAAGCCTGTTTTAGATGGTGCTTTGGCGAGTTCTGGCTTATTTTGTTCTCTTTCTTTTTTTAATTCTCCGTAGCCAGAACCATCATTGTCCCAAAGCATAGCTTTGGGATTTTCTCAATTCTTTTTTTTAAAGCTATAGTTTTGTAATTTAACATTTATACTTTCCAAAGCCTTTCAGGCTTTGCGAACTGTCAATATTTAGTTATCATACCCCCAATGTATACGGACTTGAGCTCGTTCCTGCTCCTCCTGTTATTTGGACATTTGATGCTAGAGTGAGAACTGGGCGAACGCCGCGCGAGTTGCCCGCAATGTCGTCGTCGAGGTAGCCGCCACTGTGCACGCACCACACACGGTGCGAGCTGCTGCGAGAAAACGGCGACATTGTCCACCATATATCATTCAAATACATCCAGTTATGATTACTACTATTATTATAACAACTGATTGTATTATTGTATGCATATGCTCCGGTACAACTACTATTCGTACTCGCTCTCACATATTCACTTGGATCTATTAATCCGACTTTTCCTTTCCATTTCGCTGCATTTAATTGATTCATATCCGTCGTCATATTTGAATTATTATAATATAGTACCCCTACTTTATACACCGCATCACTCTTTATCATACTTCTCGCTGTCGCACTTAATCCATTATAATATTCTCCATTTAGATATGTATTTAATGGGGCTTCAGCTGTTGGTAATGTGTACGCTGTCCCATTATATTCCCTTCCTAATGTTGTGATTAGACTTAAACTTGCATTATATAGTGTACTGCTACTTCCCCAGATATTACAGCCATAATTACTATCATTACAATATCCACTACTTCCTTGATACCTTCCACTATATGTATCAAACTGTCTATCCGATAGCACGGCGTTTCTCATTATCTTAATAGTATTATCACTAGTGTTGGCACTTATGATTCGCCAGCTCTCTCCATTAAACGTTACATAATTATTTGGATTACTTCCACGGTACGTATACACATTACTTTCATAACTATCAGCATACAAGCCATCTCCACTGGTTACTGTTCCAGCTTGGTCTACTAAATCACTTCCTGCACTACCCTGTTTTACTTCTACTGCATATGTCGCCGTCTCGGTATTTGTTCCATCTGTTACTCTAGCTACCAATGTACCACTTTCGGTAAACTCGACTTGCTGACTTTGGGTTGCACTTATCCAACTTCCACTATCTTTTTGATAGTCATATGTTAAACCTTCTCCTTCGGGATATGTGATAGTTACGGTCTTACCACTATCCGTTTCGATCTCACTAAATGTTGGTACATTTAAGACACTTGTTGTTACTGATGTTATTTCTGATGTTGTCTGTTTCCCTGTAGTACTTGTTACTCTTACTTGGATGTTGTAATTTGTATTATGAGTTAGTCCTGTAAAGGTATAACTATTACTTCCTTCTGTCCAAGTACTTCCTCCATTATTACTATATTCATATTTTGCTATTCCACTTAAAGCATTTGCTGTTGCTACTACTTGAATACTATTTGTTGTTTTATTTGTTGATACACTTAAACTTGGATTTTCATTATCAAAGTTAAAGCCTTCACTTACTTTGGCTATACTTGTATTTCCTAATGCATCTTCTATTCCTTCTTTTATCCATAAATAATATGTTCCTGTTAAACTTGTTGTACTACTTTCTGGTATAGTTATTTCTGCACTTCCATCACCAGCACTATTGGTTGTTGTTACATATTCAGTAAATGATGGAGTTTCAGTATTACTAGTACTCCAAGCATAATATACATTTTGATTTGCTTTTAGTCCTGCTCCATTATCAGTTATTGAAAGTGTTACAGCTGTACCAGCTGTATAACTATCTTGTTTATTTGGATTTAAGACTAAAGTTGGTGCGGTTGTTTCTCCTTTTACTTTTGGATAATATGTTTTATCTTCACTTATAGTTATTTGTTCACCACTTGTACCTATAACTTCGCCACCAGTTGTTTCACTAAATCCTTCTAATTCATAACCTTTAACTGGAGTAATATTTGGTAGTGTTATATTACAGTTTGTTTCATTATTATAAATATAACAATTATCACTTTCTTTTTCTAAAGATTCTATCCCTTCTACTTTATTATAAGTTACATTTAAGGCTTTTCTAAATATCGCATATACGGTTGTATTTTCACTAACTGTTACTTTTTCTAAACCTTCGTGGGCGTTTTTATCAGTATTCCAACCGACAAACTCATAACCTTCTCGATATGCTTCTCCGATTAAAGTTATTTCGCCATTTACAAAGCCATTATTATCATCACCACTTGTACCACCATTTGTTTCATAGTCATAGGTTAAATAATAATCATCAGTTGGAAGTGGATTATCACTATCTTGAGCAACATCGATACTGACATCAAAATTAATATCTATATCGCCATCGATACTGGTTACATCGTTATTAAATTCTACTCTTACTTGTAATTCTTTTGTTTCTCTTTCTTTAATAACATCACCTTTAGAAAGGCCTGATAAAGTAAAGGTTACATATTCATTTTCCTGATAATAAGAATTTATTTTTTCAATCCGGGCATCAATATCTCCTCTATTTTCTATAGTAATAGTATATAAAGCATAGTCTCCGGGTTTTGATAACCCTGTATGAAAAGATGCATACATTCCGTTTGTATTATCATAACTTGGTGCTTCTAAATCTGTTGCTCCATTTAATTCACTTTCGATATTTGTTATCCTAACATCCCAGTTACTGGTAATATTACTAGTACCAGTAATGTTTAACTGGCTACTAAATGCCGCATAACCTATCCCCATTAGAACTAACACCGCACATAGTCCTAATATTATATAATTGTTCTTTCTTCTTTTATTCATAGTTTCCCCACCTTTTTTATATTATTAACCATATTTTTGTTTTTATTCTAATTAGATTTTAGCCTATAGTTTCACAAAAAGTCAATAATTAAAAGAGGACTTTTAATCCTCTTATACCTATTTATGCATTGATTTTATTGATGTTACGCAGTGCGCGTAGTGTCGACTTTACACTTTTATAAAGGCTTTTTCTTAATTTCTGAATATCTTCTTGGATATTTTAAAGGCGTTTTTTCTTTTTTTTGAACCTTAATAATTGTTCTTATACTTTCTTCATAAGGTAAAGTAATTACTTTAGTATCAATTATTTTAGCTTTTAAAATATTTAAAGCATTACTATTAGTATTTTCTTCTTTACCTTTTAAAGCAATAAAATATTTATTTTCTTTAACTAAAGGAATACTATATTCAAGTAAAATATTTAAAGAAGCAACAGCTCTAGCGGTTACAACATCAAAAACTTCCCTATTTTTTAAAGCATATTCTTCGGCTCTTTCATGGACTAAAGTAACATCTTTAAGTCCTAAAACATTAATAACTTCCTTTAAAAATATAAGTCTTTTATTTAAAGAATCTAATAAAGTAACTTTTAAATGAGGAAAACAAATTTTAAGAACAAGTCCTGGAAAACCCGCCCCTGTTCCAATATCACAAAGACTTTCTTCTTTATTTAAATCAATTACTTTAGTAAGAGTTAAACTATCATAAAAATGTTTTAAATAAACATCTTCTTTATTAGTAATCGCCGTTAAATTCATTTTTTCATTCCAACTTACTAATAATTCATAATAAGTATTTAAATTAGCTAATTGTTCCTTATTTAAATCAATTCCAAGCTCTTTAACCTTATCTATAAAATCTTTTTCACTCATTAATAATTCTCCTTCTTTAAATAAATCATTAATATTGATATATCAGCCGGATTAACCCCACTAATACGAAGGGCCTGACCTAAAGAAGAAGGTCTTACTTCCTTTAACTTTTCTTTAGCTTCACTAGCTAAATTATGAATTTTATCATAATCAATATCTTCTGGTATTTTTTTGTTTTCCATTTCTAACATTTTTTCAGCTTCTAAATTATCTTTTTTGATATAGCCTTCATATTTAACTTCCGTATTAACTTCATTTAAAATTGCTTCTTCATAATCATGAATTAAATATCTTTTTATTTGCTTAATATCTACTTCTGGCCTTTTTAGTAAATTATATAAACTAATACCATCTTTAAGTGGTACTGTATTAATACTTTCTAAATAATCATTATCTTTAGGAGTTACTTTAAATGTTTTAAGTTCTTCTATTAAATCATTAATACCCTTTTTCTTGGTTAATAACTTTTGATAATCTTCTTCACTAACAAGCCCAACCTTATAACCATATTCCCGAAGTCTTAAATCTGCATTATCACTTCTTAAAAGTAATCGGTATTCCGCCCTAGATGTTAATAATCTATAAGGGTCTTTAATACCTTTGGTAATTAAATCATCAATTAAAACCCCAATATAACTTTCATTTCTTTTTAAAATCAAAGGTTCTTTTCCTTCTAATTTTAAAGAAGCATTAATTCCCGCGATTAAACCTTGACCGGCCGCTTCTTCATAACCACTAGTTCCATTTATTTGCCCTGCGGTATATAAATTTTCAAGAACCTTACTTTCTAAAGATGCTTTCATTTGAGTTGGATAGATAGCATCATATTCTATCGCATAAGCATATTTAAGAATTTTCGCCTTTTTTAAGCCCGGTAAAGAATGAACCATTTCTTCTTGAACTTCATAAGGCATACTAGTAGAAAAACCTTGAATATAAATATCATCATAATAAAGGCTTTCGGGCTCTAAAAACAATTGATGACGTAGTTTATCGCGAAAACGAGTTACTTTATCTTCAATTGATGGACAGTATCTTGGACCAATACCTTTAATATCATCAAGCCCACCATACATACTAGACTTATTTAAGTTATCCATAATAATTTTATGAGTTTTTTCCGTTGTATAAATTAAATAACAAGGCTCTTGCTTATCTACATCATAATATACTTTATTGTCAAAACTAAAAGTATAATATTTATCATCACCTGGTTCTAGTTTAGTTTCACTAAAATCAATAGAATCTTTGGCAATTCTTGGTGGCGTCCCAGTTTTTAACCTTTTAATAATAAAACCTTTTTTAGCTAAATTATCACTTAATTTATTAGAAGGCTTTTCCCCGTGTGGTCCTTCTCTTCTTCTGGTACTACCAACTAATATATCACTATTTAAATAAGTTCCTGTCGTTAAAATAACAATTTGACTTTTAAAAATTTCCCCAGTTTCTAAAGAAACACCAGTTACTTTATTATTATCCGTTAAAACATCAGCAACTATTCCTTCATAAATCGTTAAATTAGAAGTTTCTTTTAAGGTTTTAAGCATATTTTTCGGATAAGTTATCTTGTCCGCTTGCGCTCGTAAAGCCCTAACCGCAGGTCCTTTAGAACCATTAAGCATTTTTATTTGCAATAAACTTTTATCAGCATTTTTGCCCATTTCCCCGCCTAAAGCATCAATTTCCCGAACAACTATTCCTTTGGCACTACCACCAATTGACGGGTTACAAGGCATATCAGCCACATTATTGATGTTACCTGTAATTAATAAAGTTTGATGTCCTTTTCGGGCCGAAGCTAAAGCCGCTTCACAGCCAGCATGACCCGCTCCAACAACAATAATTTCATATTCCATAGTTTTCACCTGATTTCTAACTATGAAATATTATAACGAAAAAAGAAATAATTTACAAGTAAAGATAGGTCGTGCTATAATGATAATAGGAGGAATACTTATGATATATATAATAGTAGGGATAATCATTTTATTAATTATTTACACATTAATTACTTATAATACTTTTATTAAAATCGACAATAAAGTTAAAGAAGCCTTTTCAACTATGGATGTTTATCTAAAAAAGAGATGGGATTTAATCCCTAGATTAGTCGAAACAGTTAAAGGGTATGCTAGTTATGAACAAAATGCTTTTAAAGAAATAATTACAATTAGAAACATTAATTACGATAGTTTATCTTTTAAAGAAAAATTAAATACTAGTACTAAAATAAATAATGATATTAATAAATTAATGATGCTAGCCGAAAATTATCCGGATTTAAAAGCTAATGATAATTATTTAAAATTAAGCGAAGAATTAACTAGTATCGAAAATGATATTGCTAATGCTAGAAAATATTATAATGGTTGCGTTAGACAATTTAATAATAAAGTAGAAATGTTTCCTAATAATATTTTAGCTAAAATATTAGGTTATACATCTAAAAAATGGTTTGAAGCTAAAGATTTAGAAAGAGAAAATATTAAATTATAAATAAAAAATCTCGTTTTTGAGATTTTTTTATATTAACAAATAAATGAATAAACCTATATACATAATAATAGAAATTAATATTAAATACATACATATTTTACTAGCTAAATTTTTTTTCTTTTTATACCAAAATATCGATAAAATAAAAGCTATAACTATAAAAATAAAAGGATATAATAAATTAACACAAAGTAATAAAATATCATCTTTAGACACTTCAAAACCAGTAATACAATCTAGCGCATAATTAATTTCGGCTAAAGTTATAATGAGTGGAATAAGTCCATAAATAATACTAACTACTGATAAAGCTTTATTTTTTGCCATAATTATTTACCAACACAAAATCGAGAAAATAATTCGTCTAATAATTCTTCTTCATATACTTCACCAGTAATTTCTCCAAGTAAATTCCAAATATTTCTTAAATCAATTTCCACCATATCAATGGGATAATTATTTTTAATACCATTTTCCACATCACTAACACTTTTTAAAACTTTATTTAAAATAGCTTTATTTCTAGCGCCTGTTAAATAAGTTAAATCAGCAGTTTCAATTTGCTCAAGATTAAATAATTTTTTAACTTCATCCCCTATTTTTTCAATATTATCATCCTTTAAAGCACTAACATATACTTTATTTTGTAATTCTTCTTCATCAATATTTTTATCTAAATCAGTTTTATTAACAACTGTTATATAATTTTTACCATTTAATTTATTTAATATTTTTTTATCTTCAGCTGTTAATTTTTCATTATAATTAACGACAAATAATACTAAATCAGCTTCATCAATTAATTTTAAACTTTTATCAACCCCAATACTTTCAACTAAATCTTCGGTTTCCCGAATACCCGCAGTATCGATTAGATTTAAAATAATATTTCCAATAACAATAGTTGCTTCCACACTATCTCTAGTTGTTCCTTGAACAGCTGTTACAATCGCTTTTTCTTCACCTACTAACCTATTTAAAATACTACTTTTACCAACATTGGGCCGGCCAATAATAACGGTTTTAATGCCGGTTTTTAATAATTCTCCAGTATTACTTTGTTTTAAAATTTTATTTATTTTTTCTTTTAAAACACCTAGTTTTTCATTTATTTTACTAATAGTCATTTCTTCAATATCTTCATATTCTGGATAATCAATATTAACTTCAATATTCGCAATTATACTAGCTAAATCATCTCTTAAATCCTTAATTAAATTAGATACTTTTCCAGTAACCTGATTTAAAGCCATTTTACTTGCTTCTGGAGTTTTAGAATTTATTAAATCCATAATTCCTTCGGCTTCCGTTAAATCAATACGACCGTTTAAGAAAGCTCTTTTGGTAAATTCACCAGGACTAGCTAGTTCACAGCCATTAGTAAGTAATAATTCTAATATTTTATTAGTTGTATTAATTCCTCCGTGAGCATTTATTTCAACTGTATCTTCAGTTGTAAATGTTTTAGGAGCGCACATTTTAGTAACTAAAACCTCATCTATCTTTTCTCCATTATCCACAATATAACCATAATGAATAGTATGACTAGGAGCATCTTTAAACTTTTTATTAGTAAATATTTTTTCCACAATATTAAAAGCATCTTCCCCACTTACTCTTATTATGGAAATCGCTCCTACTCCTTGTGCGGTTGATATTGCTGCAATTGTACTCATTTTATCACTTCCTCTTAAATTTATTAAAAAATCTAGCCAAGCCTAAATATTTTGGTAAAGCTTTGATATTCATTACTACATCCATTGAAACTTTTTTATCAATATAAGTAATAAGCCATCCCTCCTTATATTTAGGGGGGATTATATTTAATGGAAACATATGCCTTAAAATTATATTTTCAACAACTGGATTTAAATACTGGGGAAAATGTTTCCGTGAATTTTCTAAAGCTTCCCTGGCATGAACAAACCCGTGTTGCTTAAAGAAGGGTACTTTTTTATCTAAATTATCTTGCCAAGGCTTATAATAAAAATCATGTAAAAGTCCCCCAATAGCGGCATCTTTATAACGCCAACCTTTCTTTTTAGCGGCTTTATAAGCTAAATAAGAAACAACTAAACAATGTTCATATAATGAGCAATTTTCGTGATGTTTCCATTTTTTCCTTTTTTTAAATTCTGGATTATATAAAATATCTAAAACAATATCCATATACTCTTTATCTTTTAAAACCTCTTTTGTAATATCCTTTTTCATAAATGCCTCTTTCCTATCCATATTTTAAAAGATAATAACTTTTTAGTCAAGAAAAAACATAAATACAAAACTATATTTACGTTTTAAATTGTTAATTGATATGGGTCAGAACTTGAGCCTGTACCATCTGTTATTTGAACTTCTGGGGATAATGTTACAACAGGTCGGACGGCGTTCATGTTGTACGCACCGTTGACATTGAAGTAACCGTCACCGTACATGACCCATACAAAGTACGAGCTGTTGGTAGAAGACCACGGTGACATGGTCCACCAATAGTTTTTATTACTTCTATACATCCAGTTGTGATTACTACTATTATTATAACAACTACTACTAGTATAATATGCAGAGGCTCCGGTACAACTGCTGTTTGTACTGGCTCTGACATATTCTGTGGCATCTATTAACGCTACTTTTCCTTTCCACTTTGCTGCACTTACTTGCGTCATATCTGTACTTGTCGTTTGACTACTACTATAATTTAACACTCCAACTTTATACATTGTATCACTCTTTATCATACTTCGAGCTGTAACATTTAATCCATTGTAATACGTGGTATTTAAATATGTATTCAAATCTGCTTCACTTGTTGGTAAGGCATAAGTTGCCCCTCCAACTTCTCTCGCTAATGTCGTTACTGGACTCATAATCGCATTAAACAGCGTGCTACTACTTCCCCAGATATTACATCCATGATAATCATCATTACAGTATCCATTATCTTCTTGATATCTACCACTTGCAGTATCAAATTGTCTATATTCTAATATTTCGTTTCGCATTATCTTAATAGTATTATCACTGGTATTCGCACTGATGATTCGCCACTCTTCGTCATTAAACGTTACATAATTATTGGGATTACCGCCTCTATATGTATATACATTTTCTTCATAGCCATCCATATATAAGCCATCTCCACTTGTTACAACCCCCGCCTTGTCCACTAAATCACTTCCTGCCGTTGCTTTCTTTATAACATTTCCTTTAGCTTTAATCTCCAAATTAGTTTGCATCGCCGCATAGCCTACAGTCATAATTAAAAGTAGACTACATATACTAATAATTATTACTTTTCTCTGTTTATTTCTTCTCCTACTTCTATGTCTTAATCTTCCCACTACCGTCACCTCATAATCACTTCCACTTATAGTGAAACTTTTAAAGAAACATTTACCACTTTAATATACAATAAAATACAATACACTAGTAAAAATATTTCACTATCAGTGGGAGGTGTTTCTTTGCGAAAAGCTAATATAACTAAATTAGCCGTTCAAGACATAGTGTTACTAATTCGAGAATGGTCTGAAGAAACACAGCGGGAATTTGCTAAAGATATTGGTAAAAGTTATTCATCAATTACTAAAATCGAAACTGGGGAAAGAAATATGTATTTGCACACCTTCCTAGACTGGTGTCAGAAAAAAGGTATTAAAATTATTATCGAAAAAGACAAATAATTTTAAAAATAACTTGTTTTAATAACAGAAATATGTTATTTTAGTAATGAGGAAGGATATGTGAACTTATTTTTTTCCACATATAAATATAATCATATAAATCAATTGAACTTATGTTCATTACTCCTTTATCTATTATTATAAATACTATACTTAATTATTATTTACTATTATTTATTATTTTTTCTTAAGCATAAAGCATATTTTTCCTCAAATGGTTACTTATTATATTACTTGTTAGAAGAAAGCATAAAATTTCCCACTATGCTTTTTTCTTATGAAAAAAAAGCCTTGCGGCTTTAATCACTGTAATATTTAATAACAACATAACGGTTAGGTTCTTCCCCCTCACTTTGAGTAATTAAATTCGGGAATTTACTAACAACATTATGAACTAAACGTCTTTGATAAGAATTCATTGGGTCTAATTTCGCATCCACTTTTGTTCTTGCAACAACACTAGCTATATGCTTAATTTCACCTTGAAATTTGCGTTCTTTATGAGCTTTATAATCTGATATATCAAGATTTATTTTAAGATTAAACGGTCCTAGATTAGCAACTGCTTGTCTTAATAATAACTGAATACTTTCTAAATTTTTACCATTACGACCAATTAAAACACTATTATCATCAGTCATAATCATAACATTAAACCCATAATCATTTTCTTTAAATTCAATATCAAATTTTGTATTCATATGGTGCGCTAAAGTATTTAAATATTCTTTTATATATTCTTTGACATCATATTTAGTTATAGCCATAACCTTTTCTTTTTTAAATAAATGACCTTCAGCTTCACCAAAAGCATAAAACACTTCTAGTTCCCGGGCATTTAGCTCCGTTAAAGCTTTATTTAAAGCTTCTTCCTTATTTTTTGCTTCCTTTGTGACTACCTGCATGTTTATGCCTCCTTAATACCAAACTTTGAATAATCGTAAATAAACTTCCTGTTACCCAGTAAATAATAATACTTGTTGACATCGTAAATGAAGCAAAGATAATAAATACTAAAATAATATTCATCATCATCTTCATTTGTTTTGCTTGGTCTGGAACAGTCTGATTTAATCCTGAATTAAGTTTAAATGAGAAGAATGTTGCACTACCAACAATAATTGGTAATAATAAATATAAAATATCTCCACTACTAAATGAAGCAACAAAATTACTCCAACTAAAACCATCTCCAAAAATCGCATTAAATGGACTGGTTCCTAAATTAAATCCTAACAACGTTCCTTCAAAAACCGCAGGAATTCGATTTAAACTTTCTAGGAAAGCAAAGAATAATGGCATTTGAATAAACGCAAATAAACAACCAGACATCGGATTAATATCATATTTCTTATAAATTTGTAACATTTCTTGAGCTTTCATCATTTGTTCTTCCTGTGACTGTTTATTACGATATTTATTTTCTAATTTCTTTAAATCTTTCTGCGCTAGTTGCATATTTTCAGATTGCATTGCCGATTTTTTACTAATAGGAAAAATAATTAATCTAATAATTAAAGTAACTACAATAATAGCTAGCCCATAATTATGAAGTATCTCCCCTATTTGGATAATAAGCCAACTTAATGGTTTAATAAAAATCGTACTCCAAATACCTTCATATCCACCATCTGCTGGCGTAAATTCTGAACATTTAGGTAAATCTTCTACTTTCACATCATTTTTTTCATAAGTCTTAACAACATGTTCATCTTCCGGCTGACATAAAATATTTTCGGCCAAATTTTGACCTGTCGTTGGTTCTTGAACAATTGCTCCAGCTTCATCTTTTAACCACGTCGTACAACCGGTAAGCGAAAACGAAGTAATCAGTAACACTAATATCAATAATATTTTTTTATTCATCTTCATCATCCTTTACCAAATCAATTTTAGTTAAAATTTTTATCAAATTTTCTTCTTTTTCACTAAAAGAACGATTTAATATTCCCTTACCAACAATAATAACACAATTAAAGTTATTTTTAAACCTTTTTTTATCAAGTATATTTTTTAATTGCCTTTTTATTTTATTGCGAGTAACGGCCTTCCCTATTTTTTTCCCAACAGAAAAGCCAAACTGATATATACTAGGTTCTTTTTTTTCCACATAAATAATATAATCCTTATATTTTACGGGCTTATTATTTTTAATAATTCGTGTAAAATCACGACTACTTTTAATGATATTTATTTTTTTCACGACTATCACCTATATTAAAAGCCACTGCACGCGCAGTGACTTTTTTAATGAGCTAAGACTTTGCGTCCTTTTTTTCTTCTTTTTTTAATTATATTAGTTTGCATACGTGCAAAAAAGCCCATTTTTTTACTTCTACGACGATTATTTGGTTGAAAAGTTCTTTTCATATATATTCACTCCTTCCGTTTTTTTCTTTGCTTTATTAATTATATAGATAAAAAAGCCTTTTGTCAAATATTATCGCGATATTTTCGTATTTTTCCGGAAAACCAACTTTTATGTATTTAATACACAATTATTTTCCTTTATTTTTCAACACGAAATTATGTTCTGACATTTCTTTACACATTTTTTTCCACCTTAAATTTTTGTTATTTTTACAAGAAGAAAATCACTTTTAAACAGGTGTGGAAAAGAAAAATTTTTACACTTAAGTGGATAATTTTTTTTCCACATTTATCGTGGAAAAGTGCTAAAAAGCGTTTTTTTTCGACATTTTTCACCTGTTAATAACTTTTTTTTGACTTTTTCCACAGTTTTTATGGCAAAAAAAGTAAAAATAGGGTACAATGTTATCAGAGATTTCTTATATTAGCGGGGGATGTTTATGGAATATAACAATATATGGCATGCTTTCCTAGAGAAAGTAAAACTTAAAGTTAAACCAGTTTTATTTCAAACTTGGTTTCAAGATACAAAACTTATTAAACTAACGGACGATTATGCGGTTATTGAAGTACCACTTGATGTCCATAAAAAACATTTAAAAGAAAATTATAATGATTTAATTAAAGAAACCTTTATGGAAGTTACCGGCTCTTTATTTAATTTTGAATATGTTACTGAAGAAGAAAATGCTGACCCCGTACCAGTTAACGAGAGTAGTGAAGCTATTTTTGAAAGTGGTCTCGATAATAAATATACTTTTGATAACTTTATTTCTGGTGAAAGTAATAAATTTGCCAAAGCCATCGGTGTCGCTGTTGCGGAAAAACCAGGAAGTATGTATAATCCTTTATTTATATATGGTAATAGTGGACTAGGGAAAACCCATTTAATGCATGCGATAGGGAACTATATTACGGCAAACTCAAATAAAAAAGTTTTATATGTTACTAGTGAAAAATTTGTTGATGATTTTTTAAACATATATAGAAAAGGGGAGAATAGTAATTTTAAAGCTGTGGAAAACTTTAAAAATAAATACCGCAATATCGATGTTCTAATGATAGATGATATTCAGTATTTAGAAATAGCTAGTAAAACCCAGCAAGAATTTTTCAACACTTTTAATGAACTTCATACCCAGAATAAGCAAATAATTATTTCTTCTGACCGCTCACCAGATGATTTAAAAAAACTAGAAGAACGCCTTAGAACAAGATTTAACTGGGGTTTAACCATTGATATCTTACCACCAGACTTCAATTTAAGAATGGCGATATTAGATAAAAAAGTGGAAGCTCAAGGTATTGGTAGTATGGTTCCTAAAGAGGTTAAAGAATATATTGCCAGTAATTGTACAACCGATATTCGGAAATTAGAAGGAGCTTTAACTAGAGTTTTTGCCTATGCAACCATTATGAATGGGTCAGAAATCACTTTGGAACTAGCGATTGAAGCCTTAAAAGATTATATTGGAAAAGCTGTTTTAACCAAAAATAAAATTGAACAAGTTATCGCCCTCGTTGCTAATAACTATAATATTACTCCAGAGGATATTACTAGTAAAAAAAGGCTAAAAAAAATTGCCGTTCCAAGACAAATCGCTATGTATATTTGTCGGTTTCATTTAAAAGAATCATTACCAAAAATCGGTAGTGCCTTTGGAGGAAAAGACCATACAACAGTTATGCATTCAGTAAATAAAATTAAAGATGAACTAAAAAAAGATAAAAATTTAGAAATTGAAATATCCAAAATAATAAATCAAATAAAGTAGGGGAAAACTTATAATTTTCCACAAGGAAAAATGCAAAACTTTTAGCTATATTTCCAAGTAAATAAAGACAAAAAACAAGTTTTCCACTTTTTCCACATCAATAATAAAAATATAACTTAAATATTAAAAAATAGGAGGTATTAGAATGAAATTAGAAATAAAACAAGAAATTTTAATGGAACATTTAAATTATGTTATTAAAGGTATATCAACTAAAAATTTAAGACCAATTTTAAACTGTATAAAATTTGTTTTAGATAATGATGGATTGTATTTAATGAGTACTGATAATGAAATAGCTATTAAAACATTTATTGAACAAAAAGATATTGAGAAAACCATCAATACAGGAGAAATTGTTGTTGCTGGTAAATATATATATGATATTATTCGTAAACTTCCTCATGAAATTATTTCTTTAGAAGAAGTTATTGGTTCTAAATTATATATTACAACACCTAATTCAGCTTTTACACTTAATTGTAGTAATGCTTTAGAATTTCCTGATTTAGAACTTGAATATAATAAAAAACCTATTATTTTAAATCAAAAACTATTTAAGACAATGGTAAATCAAACTTCATTTGCCACATCAACAGGAGAATCAAGGCCTGTTCTTACTGGTATTAATTTTAAAATAAATGGTAAAGAAATGAGATGTACGGCTACTGATTCTTACCGATTAGCTATTAAAAAAATCGAATTAAATGAAGAAGTCAATGAAAACATTAATATTATCATTCCAACTAAACATTTAAATGAATTAGTAAAATTATTAACCGAGGATGAAGAAGATATGGAAATTCATATCTTTACTAATAAAGTTATTTTCAAATTTAACAAAATTACCATGTTAACAAGATTAATAAATGGAACTTATCCTGATACTTCAAAATTAATTCCGGAAACTTTTGAACTAGGAATTAAAGTAAATTTAACTGATTTTTATAATGCTATCGATAGAGCATCACTTCTTACTAATGAAAGTGATAAAAATACAATAAAATTTGAAAGTAAGGAAAATATCGCGCTTATTTCCTCAAATATTCCCGAAATAGGTAATGTTGAAGAAACTATTACGGTGGAAAAAGATAATAATAGCGAAATTAAAATAGCTTTTTCTTCAAAATTTATGCTAGATGCCCTTCGAGTTTTAGAATCATTAGAGCTAGAATTATTCTTTAATGGAGAATTAAAGCCTATTATTTTAAAAAATCCAGAATCTGATGATTTAGTACAGCTAATTTTACCAATTAGAACATATTAACCATTCTTTTCACACAATATTTGCTTTAAAATAATTTTATTGTGGAAAAGTACACAAAGTATTTGTTGTTTGCAAAAATATTACTTTTTATCGTCAAAATATGACATTTATCGACAAACAATTATGTTATAATTCCCTTAAGGGGGGAAGTATTATATTAAATGAATATGAAGTTAACATTAATACCTGTCTTATTTCGTATGATGGAACAAATTCCGAAATAATAGAAGGCGATAAAACGTATTATGTTAGTGCGAGTCCAACTACTATTATTAGTTATAATTGTGAATACTATGGTAGCTCATTATTGGGCCGTCTTGTTGGTAGTAAAAATATGCTGAAAATGGGTTATAAATTGCCAATAATTGTTGAAGAAAGTAAAGAACTTATCTTTATGCCAACTTCATCATTTGAACATAAAGACTGTGCTTGGATTAATATCGCGAATATTAAAGATTACCAAGCTAAAGATAATAATGTTATTGTTAACTTTTTTGGAGGTCAACAACGCGAGTTACCTATCTCTTTTTTCTCCTTTGAAAGTCAATTTTTCCGAGCTTCCAAATTATTGTTGACATTAAAGATGCGTAAGAAAGGATAAAATAATGATTTTTTCCTTTTTTTATGGTATAATTATATGTAGGTATAGGAGTACTACTAAATATAGTTTTTCAAAAAAAACGGTGTAATAAGCGAAAAGAGGCCAGGTAATGATAGTCAAAAACATAAAAATTAAAAATTTTCGCAATTATGAAACGTTGCAAATTGATTTTAACGATAATATAAATATAGTTTATGGTAAAAATGGTTCAGGGAAAACCAATTTACTAGAAAGTATTTATGTTTTAGCCTTTACTAAATCACATCGTTTTTTGATAGGCAATAATTTAATTAAAACTGGTACAGATACCGCAGTAGTTAAAGGAACTATACTGAATAATATTTCTTATAATTTAGAAGTAATTTTAAGCAAAAATAATAAACAAGTAAAAATCGATAACGATGAAGTCAAAAAAATCGGCGATTATATCGATAAAACTAATATCGTCGTTTTTTATACCGAGGATTTAGAACTTATCAAAGGTATTCCATCAATTAGACGGAAATATTTAAATTCGGAATTAAGTCAAATATCGATTAATTACTTTAATGTTTTAACTGATTTTAATAAGCTACTTAAAATGCGCAATGATTATTTAAAGAAAATCAGTGATGGTGAGAAAGTTGATTTAAATTATTTTGATATCTTAACGGAGTATTTTGTTGCAAAAAGCGTATTTATTTATCAAATGCGGGATAAATTTATTCAAAAATTAAATAAAATATGTCCGAAAATATATCAAAAAATAACCGGCCATGAAGGTTTTGAAATTGTAAATCATCCTTCAGTTAATTTTACTGATTATAAAGCTGAAACTTTAAAAAAAGAACTTACAGCTATGTTGGAGGATAATTTCGATAAAGAACTAAAACTAAAAACAACATTATATGGTCCACATCGTGATGATTTTGATTTTATATTAAATGGGCAAAATCTTAAAAATTATGGTTCTCAAGGTCAACAAAGAGTAGCTGTGATTACTTTAAAATTATCAGAAATAGAAATTTTAAAAGATTATAAACAAACTAGTCCAATTGTCTTATTAGATGATGTATTTAGTGAGCTTGATATTCAAAAACGAGAAAGCTTACTAACTTATATTAATCATGATTGTCAAGTTATTATTACGACAACTGATTTAGATAGCATTGATAAAAGTTTACTGGAAAACGCAAAATTAATTAATATTGACAATGGTAAAGTAGTAAAAGGAGATGAAATAAATGAATAATGAACATTATGATGCTTCGGATATTCAAGTTTTAGAAGGTTTAGAAGCCGTTCGTAAGAGGCCAGGTATGTATATTGGAACAACTGATGTTAAAGGGCTTCATCATTTAGTCTGGGAAATCGTTGATAATAGTATCGATGAAGCACTAGCCGGCTATTGTAATAATATTGAAATTATTATCAATAAAGGTAACTCTATTACTGTTAAAGATAATGGCCGTGGTATTCCCGTTGGTGTTCATCCAAAAACAGGTTTATCAACCGTTGAAACTGTTTATACGGTACTTCATGCCGGTGGTAAATTTGGCGGTGGCGGATATAAAGTATCAGGGGGACTACACGGTGTTGGTGCTTCTGTTGTTAATGCTTTATCCAGTTGGGTTACTGTAACCGTTTATAAAGATGGTAAAATTCATGAGGCTAAATTTGAAAATGGTGGAAAAACAAAACAAAAATTAACGGTAATAGGGGAGTGCGAACCAGATAGAACTGGAACAACGGTTACTTTTAAACCAGACCCTGATATTTTTGATACCGATATATATGATTATGAAACATTAAAAGTCAGAACTAGAGAACTAGCTTTCTTAAATAAAGGCTTAATGCTAACGCTTCGTGATGACCGTGATGAAGAAGATACAACCGGAGAAACATTTCATTATGAAGGTGGTATTAGTGAATATGTTCGTTATCTAAATCGTAATAAAACGCCAATCGGCGAAGATATTATTCATTTAGAAGGTGAAGAAGATAATATTATTTTTGAAGTAGCTCTTCAATATAATACTGGATATACTGACAGTATTTATTCCTTTGTTAATAACATTAATACCCATGATGGTGGAACTCATGAAGAAGGCGTTCGCCGAGCTTTAACTAGAGTTATCAATAATTATGCAAGAAAAAACAATATTTTAAAAGAAAAAGATGATTCTTTAAGTGGTGAAGATGTTAAAGAAGGTCTTACTATGATTGTTTCTTGTAAACATCCAAATCCACAGTTTGAAGGTCAAACTAAAGGCCGTTTAGGTAATTCTGAAGTTAGAAAACTAGCAGATAAGGTTTTTTCAGAGGGATTTGAACGCTATTTATTAGAACATCCTGATGAAGCTAAAACAATAATAGAAAAAAATATGACAGCTGCTAGAGCTAGAGTAGCCGCTAAAAGAGCCAGAGAACTTACAAGACGTAAAAGCGATTTAGATGTTATTAATTTTGGTGGAAAACTTGTAGATTGTAAAGATAAAGACCCATCTAAATGCGAAATATTTTTAGTCGAGGGTGATTCAGCTGGAGGAAGTGCGATTAAAGGTCGTGATTCTATGACTCAAGCGATTTTGCCCCTTCGAGGAAAAATTTTAAATGTGGAAAAAGCCCGTTTAGATAGAGCTTTGGCTAATGAAGAAATTAGGACAATTATTACGGCCTTTGGTACGGGAATAGGTCAGGATTTTGATTTAAAGAAACTACGCTATGATAAAATCATCATTATGACCGATGCCGATGTCGATGGTTCGCATATCCGGGTATTGTTATTGACGTTATTTTATCGTTTCTTTAAACCAATTGTTGAAGCTGGACATGTCTATGCCGCCCAGCCACCACTATTTTGTATTAAACACGGAAAAACGATTAAATATGTTTTAAATGAAGAAGAAAAAGAAGCCTATTTAGCTAGTTTAAATCCTAATACTAAATTTGAAATTTTAAGAATGAAGGGTTTAGGTGAAATGGACGCTGAAGAGTTAAATGAAACAACAATGGATATTCATACAAGAGTACTTAGAAAAATTACGGTAAATGATGCGATAGCTGCTGATGAAGCCTTCACCAGACTTATGGGTGAAGAAGTAGCGCCAAGACGTGAATTTATTGAAACAAACGCACAATATGTGCAGAATCTGGATATATAGGAGGTATTGTAGATGAATCAAGAAAAAGATAGATTAGAAGAAAATAACATTGTAAATGAAATAGAAAAATCTTTTCTGGAATACTCAATGAGTGTTATCGTTTCTCGTGCCTTACCAGATTTAAGAGATGGTTTAAAACCAGTTCATCGCCGTATCTTGTATTCGATGTATGAATCTGGTTATACACCGGATAAACCTCACCGTAAAAGTGCGAGAATTGTCGGAGATGTAATGGGAAAATATCATCCACACGGTGATTCTTCAATTTATGAAGCTATGGTTAGAATGGCTCAAGATTTTAGTTATCGTTATATGCTGGTCGATGGGCACGGAAACTTTGGTAATATTGAAGGTTCTGGGGCGGCAGCTATGCGTTATACAGAATCGCGAATGTCTAAAATATCCCTTGAATTACTTCGAGATATCAATAAAGATACAGTTGATTTTGGTCCGAACTTTGATGAGTCGGAAAAAGAGCCAACAGTTTTACCGTCAAGATTTCCTAATATTTTAGTTAATGGAACGATGGGAATTGCGGTTGGTATGGCGACAAATATCCCACCACATAATTTAGGTGAGGTAATTGATGGTTGTATTGCGTATATTGATAATCCAGATATTGATGTTAATGGACTTATGCAGCATATAAAAGGGCCAGATTTCCCAACTGGAGCAATTATTTTAGGTAATAGTGGCATAAAAAAAGCTTATGAAACCGGTCGGGGAACAATTACTCTTCGTAGTCGGGCCACTATTGAAGAAAAAAATGGTAAACATTATATAATTGTCGATGAAGTTCCTTATGGTACTAATACGGCGGACCTTCGTGGAAAAGTTGCCGAACTTGTTCACAGTAAAGTAATCGATGGTATTGCTGATTATCATACTGATTTGAAAAATGGCGTTAAAATAACAATTACGTTAAAAAAAGATGCTAATCCGCAAGTTGTTTTAAATAATTTATATAAACATACTGGTTTCCAGACAACTTATAGTATTATTTTACTTATGATTGATAATGGAGTACCAAAAACTTTAGGCTTAAAAGAAATTATTTCTAAATATATTGATTTCCAAAAAGAAGTTATTATAAGAAGGACAAGATTTGATTTAAATAAAGCTGAAAAAAGAGTTCATATTTTAGAAGGTTATAAAATTGCCCTTGATAATATTGATGAGGTTATTAAAATTATTAGAGGCGCGGAAACTGATTTAGAAGCTAAAGAGAAATTAATAAGTCGTTTTGGTCTTACCGAAATCCAAGCTGATGCTATTTTAGAACTTAGATTACGCCGTTTAACTGGACTTGAAAGAAGTAAAATTGAAGAAGAATTAGCGACTTTATTAGAAAGAATTAAATACTTTAAAGAGTTATTGGCTTCTGAAGAAAAAATACTAGGTGTTATTAAAGATGAATTATTAGAAATTAAGAATAAATATGGTGATGAACGCCGGACTGATATTGATATGACGGCTATTGACTATATTGAAGATGAATCTTTAATTCCTGTGGAAAACGTTGTTATTACTTTAACTGATAAAGGTTATATCAAACGAATGAATAGTGAAAACTATCGAACGCAAAACCGTGGAGGCGTTGGAATTAAAGGAATGACAACTAATGAAAATGATTATGTGGAAAACTTGATTTCAATGACAACTCACGATTATTTGCTATTCTTTAGTAATAAAGGTAAAGTTTACCGGGTAAAAGGCTATGAAGTACCGCAATTTAGCCGTCAATCTAAAGGAATACCTATTATTAACCTGTTACCACTAGATAAAGATGAAACCGTTAAAGCCATGCTTAAAATCGCGCAAAATGAAGAATGTAAAAATATTGTATTCTGTACACAAAATGGTTTAGTAAAAAGAACGGCTATTAAAGAATTTGAAAATATTAGGTCTAATGGTAAATTAGCTATTAATTTACGTGAAAACGACCAATTAATCTCGGTTAAAAAGACTACCGGCGATAATGAAGTTATGATTGCTGCTTCAAACGGCCGAATGGTTCGCGTAGATGAAAATGAAATTAGAGTTATGGGCCGTTCGGCAAGTGGGGTTCGTGGTATTGACTTAAATGGTGGCATTTGTGTTGGCTGCGAAGTTGCCAGTGAAAACCAGCAGGTATTAGTTGTTACCGAAAATGGCTATGGTAAACGTACAGATATTAATGAATATCGTATGACTCACCGCGGTGGTAAAGGTGTAAAATCCTTAAATATTACTGAAAAAAATGGTAATATAGTTGCCTTTAAGATGGTTAGTGGCGACGAAGATTTAATGATAGTTACTGATAGTGGAATGATTATTAGATTATCTGTTTCACAAATATCAATGATGGGAAGAATCGCTCAAGGAGTTCGTTTAATTCATCTAAAAGGTAATCAACAAGTTGGAACAGTAGCTTTAATTGCTAAAGAAGAAGAGGAAGATACAAATGATTCTGAAGATATCCACACGAATAAAGCTAATTTAACTGTGGAAAACTCTGGAAATGTTGTGGAAAATTCTGAAGAAATAAAGTCATCAAATGATATTGAAGCAACTAATAATGCTGAAGATGTTGATAATTAAAATTATAATTAATTATTTATTAGGTTTATAATGTTATATAAAATAGTGAAGATATATCTTAATTTGATATGTCTTTTTTATTTCTATTAAAAAAATTAAACTTTTTGAATTTTTTTCCACATTTTTGCAGGATTTTTTCAAAAAAACTCCTATGATATATAATAGAGGGGCTGAAATAAGAATGAATTGGTGGCTGAATAGTAATATATATGAAGAAAAGAGGTGAAATGTTTGAAAATTTTACGTGGCTATGTATTTCGCTTATATCCTAGTGAGAAGCAGGAGACATTAATTAATAAGACTATGGGAGCTAGTAGATTTGTTTATAATCATTTTTTAACAGAACAAATTCAGCTACTGGAACACGGTCAAAAGGAAAAAACAATTAAAAAGCAACTTGATGAGTTGAAAGAATTGATGATTAAATATCCATGGCTAAAAGAAGTAGATAGTTGTGCTTTAAGAGTTAGTATATTTAATTTAGATAATGCCTTTAAACGGGGTAAATTTAATAATAATATAGCTGGTATTAGGTATCCACGATTTAAACGCAAGGGGATAAACGAGAAATACAGTGTTAATAATTATCGCCGAGTTTATGGTGAAAAAATTTATGATACTATAAAGATAGATTTAGATAAGAAAGTAATAATATTACCTAAATTATCAGAAGTAAAAATTTCTGGATATGGTGGAAAGAATAATATTTCCGGGGAAATAAAAAATGCTGTTATAAAAAAATATGCGGGTAAATATTATGTTAGTGTTATAGTTGAAGAATACATGGATGTATTGCCTATAGTACCTAAAAACATTGTAGGCATAGATTTAGGGTTAAAAAATTTTATAACAACATCAGAAAATAAAATCTTTTATAATAATACACAAATAAATACTAAACGTTTAAAAGGTTTAAATAAAGCATTATCCAGATGCCAGCCTGGAAGTAAGAATAGTCAAAAAATACGGTTAAAAATCCAAAAACTGTATAAAAAGAGTCGTAATGCTCGTAAGTATATAATGCATAATATAGTTAATAACATTCTTGAAGATAATGATATTATTGTTGTGGAAAACTTAAGTATTGATAGTATGAAGAAAAATAAGGAGGTTTCATCAGCATTTAATGAAACGCCAATGTATGAATTTGTCCGTATATTAAAGTATAAATGTAATTGGCAGGGCAAAAAAATGATTCAAGTAGGCAAGTATTATCCAAGTAGCCAGCTATGTAGTGTATGTGGTTATAAAAATAGTACGATTAAAGATATGCATATCAGAAAATGGGAGTGCCCAAATTGTCATACTGAACACGAACGTGATTTAAATGCGAGCATTAATATAATGTTTGAAGGTTTAAAAGAGTATATAAAAACTGTAGATAATACTGTGCAAAAATAGTGATTATTTATATAACAAATGTATATGTTTTGTTTATATTGCGATTTTACTGTGGAAAAATTTAACAATACAATTATTTTATAATAAAAAAATATCTTGTTAATAAAGCAGTGTTAAATAAAATATTAATGTGTATTCAAAAACAAATACATAGAGTTAGAGCCAACTCTAACAAAAAAATGATTATTGTTTTAAAAATAAACAACAAATTAAAATTTTCCAAAAAAAACACGGAATATTATTGAACGGTTGTTTAAAATATGATATTATTTTTTTGAGGGTGGCGACCACCCGATATTGGTCTATGGAGAAACCTTTGGTTTCAATGAAGTAGAAACTCTTTATTGTGAGATAAAGTAGGTTAAGCAATTAACCCAGTCCTACGTGGGACATTTCTTTTTTTTTGACTCATTTTATAAAAAGACTATTTATTTGATTTATAATTAGTATATTTGCTTTACTGTCCCACACGGACTGGTGATATAGGTTATTTTGAGTGTTTCGCAAAGTACTAGCTAACGCAAATTAGATAGTGATAAGTATCAATGATTAAACGGGATGTGAAAGCG
>CALVRT010000076.1 GCA_944358735.1 uncultured Bacilli bacterium
ATATTACTTGTTCCGTTAATATTTAACTGGGTACTAAAGGCGGCATATCCAATTGCCATAAGTAATATTATTGCTCCTAGACTTCCTAGAACAATATTTTTTTGTTTTCGAGAACTTAATTCTCGCCATTTTTGAATCATATTTTATCTTCCTTCCCATCTAAAATAATAAATGTATTTAGTACTATTATTAACTTTTTTACATTTATTATTCTAAAATAATTTTATCCAATATATTCGGCACAGTCAATAATTATTTTTAATAATTATAAGAATGTACATTTTCTTTACTACTTTGTTTATCACTTCCTATCTTATAATCAATTATAACAATAACTTTGTTTACAGACTATTATGTTCTTATAGGTAGTTTTAAATCATTAATTATTAATCATTACATATAATTATGGACTGATAAAATTATAAATAATAATATATGATTAATGTATAAGAAGCAGGTGATTATTGTGGAAGAATTGGTTTATACATTAATAGATTATGGTAAAATAGATATTAATTTAAAAAGCATCATTGATAAAAAGGGGATAAGTAGAAGTAAATTAAGTAAAATGGTAGCTATGAACTATGATTTAGTTAATCGTTATTATAATAATAAAGTAACTAGAGTAGATTTAGATGTTATTGCGATATTTTGCTATGTTTTAAAATGTAATGTTAATGACATATTAAAGTATAAAAAGTAATTTATATCCATTTTTATGGATTTTTTTCTTTTCTAAAATATTCTAGTTACTTGTATTTTAAATTAAAAATTGATATAATATGGGTCCCTAGAAAGGGGGATTATAATGTTAAATAATTGTTTTAATCGTAAAGTTGTTGGTGGTGATTTTAGACAATATAGTGAGGATATGGAATTACCAGTTTTGCGTCCAGGATTTTATGCAGTTTCTCCACATCTTATTGGTGGTTATGCAAAAAAATTAAAATCTTTTGCTGATTATCTTAAATGGTACGATCTAAAAAATATATATGGTTATTCTTTAACAAAAGAAAATCCACATGCGAAAATAATTTTAGAATATGACGAAGAGTTTTATGAAAGTTTTACTAGTTCTAAAGTTTTTGTTTTACCATATCAATATGTAGATACTTATGATGTATTAGCTGGTAAAGTTAATATTTATCATGCCGAAAATGAAGTTAGTTTAGCGGAAAATAAGATTTCTTCAGTTTTTGCTCATTTAGAAGATTTAGAACCATTAGATATTAGTGATTACCATCAAGCTAAAAAACTATATTACTCTGAAGCTAAATTAGCTATTTTTAAACCTAAATTTTTAGATTTTAAAGCACAAACAGAAGAAGAACTTGGAAAAAACGGTAATAAAAATGATACTTTAAAATTATTAAGGAGGTAAATATTTACCTTTTTTTTCATTTTTACTTTAAAAAACCTTAAAAATAATATATAATTAATATGTATGCAAAATGGAGGCGAAGATATGGATATCGAATTTAATAGTGCTGAAGAACTGTTTGATAGACTAAAACCGGCCTTAAGGTCTAAAGTTTTCGAATTACAAAAGGAAGGTTACCGTTATTTGGAAATTGAAGATGTTTGGAATTATTTAAAAGAAGTAAAATGGAAAGGTAGCGTTAATCTATCGTTAAATGAAATGGTTAGTGATATTTTACTAACAGAAAACATTTTGATTGACAATTATTTTAAAGATAAATTAAAGGGGAAAAATCGAAAAATTTATTTTGAAAGTTAGGAGTTGTTAATATGAAAAAGTTATGGAGTAAAATTTTATTACTATTAGCCGTTTTTGTGGTAGCAGTAATAATTTTAATTCCCGTCTTAAAAGAAATGAAATTGGGGATGGACCTTCAAGGTGGTTTTGAAGTTTTATATAATATTGAGCCACTTGATGAGGGAGAAACCGTTGATGATGAAATGGTTAATGCCACTTATCAAACACTTACCAAAAGGATTGATGTTTTAGGTGTGCTAGAGCCTAATATCACGATTGAAGGTAAACAAATTAGAGTAGGACTAGCTGGTATTGATAATGCTGATGAAGCTCGAGAAGTTTTAAGTCAAACCGCCAGTTTAACGTTTAGAGATACTAGTGATAATTTATTAATGACTAGTGATGTTTTACAAAGCGGTGGAGTAAGAGTTAGTCAAGACGAATCTGGTAATCCAGTTGTGGCTTTAAGTATCAAGGACCGTGACGCTTTTTACGAAGCAACTAAAAAAGTTAGTGAAATGGAAGATAACCGAATTGTTATTTGGCTTGACTTTAACCAAGCAACTGATTCATTTAGTTCAGAGGAAGCTAATTGTGGCTCGCTCAACGATTCAAGATGTTTATCAGTAGCAACTGTTTCTCAAGGTTTTAGTAGCGATGTAATTATTCAAGGAAATTTTGAGGAAGAAGAAGTTCAAAATTTAGTTGATTTAATTAATTCTGGTAGTATGCCAGCTAAACTTGTTGAAGTTTCTTCTGAAAGTGTTGAAGCTTCATTTGGCGCTAATTCATTAGAGAAAACCGTTGTTGCCGGTATTGTTGGTGTTTCACTTATTTGCTTATTGTTAATTGCCTTATATCGTATAGCCGGTTTGATAGCGTCTCTTGGTGTCGTTATTTATGCGGCTCTTACATTCTTTATTTTCTGGTTGATTGGTGGTACATTAACTTTACCAGGTATTGCTGCCGCAATTATTGGTATTGGAATGGCTGTCGATGCCAATGTTATTAGTTTTTCAAGAATTAAAGAAGAATTATACGAAGGTAAAAGTTTAACATTAGCTACCAAATTAGGTAATAAAAATTCATTATCATCAATTATGGATGGTAATTTAACAACATTAATTGTAGCTATTATCTTATTTATTTTTGGACAAAGTAGTGTTAAAGGTTTTGCTACTATGTTAATTATTACTATTTTCTCAACTTTATTGATTATGGTTGGTTTCACAAGATGGATTACTCGTAAAATAGTTGAAACAGGTGTTTTTGAAGATAAAGTTAAATTATTTATTGGAGTAAATCCTAAAGATATACCAAACGTTAGTAAAGGTGAAAAGAGAACTAAATATTTTTATAAAAAACTTGATTTTGTGAAACGTAGAAAAGTATTCTTAAGTATTGCTGCTGTTATTGCAGTATTAGGAATAGTTAGTTTAGGTGTTCATGGCCTTAATTTAGGAGTTGATTTCCGTGGCGGAACAGCTATCACTGTTCAGTCTGATGAAAATTTAAAAGAAACTGCGGTAAAAAAAGATATTGAAAAAATGGGCTTTGATGTTTATGATTTTGAAATAGGTAATGCCGGTGCATATACTATTAAAATCAGTGATACTTTAAATAAAGATGAAGAAAATGATATTAAAGCTTACTTTAGTGATAATTATGATGCATCAGCTGATGTTGGGGTAATCAGTGATATCGTAAAAAATGAATTAATTAAAAATGCGATTATTTCACTTATTTTAGCTTCTTTAGCAATTATTATATATATTTCATTAAGATTTAAATTTAGTTATGGCATTAGTTGTATTATCGCACTTTTACTAAATGTATTAGTTACGATGGCGTTGTTCTGTATCTTTAATTTAGAGGTTTCATCAATCTTTATTGCGGCCATTTTATCAATAATTGGTTATTCAGTTAACGATATTATTATTACATTTGACCGAATTAGAGAAAATATTAATAAGACCAAAACGAAAAAAGTTGATTATAAAATGATTGTTAATGAAAGCTTAAGAGAAGTATTTAATCGTAGTATTATTACTAATGTAACAACTTTAATTCCGATTGTTGCTCTTATTTTCCTAGGCGCTCATGATATTATCAATTTTAATCTAGCTTTATTATTCGGTATTGTAACCGGTACTTTATCATCTATCTTTGTCGCAAGTCAAATTTGGCTTGAGATTGAAAAACGTAATAAGAAAAAAGGTAAAAAAGAGAAAAAAATGTGGTATGAAGTTAAGGATGATGTTGATGAACTTTCTATTAAAGGTATAAACTCTTAAGTGAAAGGAAGCGAATTATGAGTAAGCAACCAAAATGTGAGTCATACGAAGATTTAGAAAACAAATTTAAAACATATATAACTGATGAAAAAGATATTGAATTAATAAAAAAGGCCTATGATTATGCTAGTAAAAAATTATATGGGCAAAAAAGATTAACTGGTGATGATGCTATTACGCATCCTCTAGGGTCGGCCTATATTTTAACTAGTATTAATGCCGATGCAGCGACACTTAGTGCCGCTTTACTTTGCGATATTACTGATGACGATGATGCTATTAAATTAGATGAAATGTTTGGTAAAGAGGTTATGTCTTTAGTTCGTGGGGTTAGTAAAATAAATAAATTATCATTTACTGGTGATAGCGAATCAGCTATTGTTAATCAGCGTAAAATTCTTGTTGGTCTAACGGAAGATGTTAGGGTTATCATTATTAAGCTAGCGTGTCGTCTTCATAATATGCAAACATTATTTGTATTACCAGAAAAAAAGCAAAAAGAAACGGCTAAAGAGACTTTAGAAATATTAACTCCTATCGCCCACCGACTTGGTATTAACACGATTAAGACAAAATTAGAGGAATATTCTTTAAGATATTTAAAACCTGATGAATATTATAGTATTGTCGAAAAATTAAATGCTACAAAAACCGAAAGAGATGCCAGTGTTGCTAAAATGATTGAAAGTGTTTCTGAATTATTAAATAGTCATGGTATTAAACATGAAATAAAAGGCCGCGCTAAAAGTATTTATAGTATTTATAAAAAACTTGATAGTGGCAAAAGATTTAGTGAAATTTTTGATTTGTTAGCTTTAAGAGTTTTTGTCGATACTGAACAAGATTGTTACCAAGCTTTAGGTATTATTCATTCCAAGTTTAAACCTAAACCTAACCGGTTTAAAGATTATATTGCCATGCCAAAAACTAATATGTATCAATCCCTACATACGACTGTTTTTGGCGTTGATGGGCAACTATTTGAAATTCAAATCAGAACTTATGAAATGGATAAGATTGCGGAATATGGAATTGCGTCTCATTGGTCTTACAAAGAAGCGGGGTCAGTTAAAGCATCATTGCAAAATGAAATGGAACAAAAACTACAGTTTTTCCGTTCGATTATGGAATTAAAATCGGATGAAAATACAGATGAAAGTTTTGTTAAGTCAGTCAAAGAAGAAGTTTTAAATAGTATGATTTATGTTTTTACCCCAGCAGGGGATGTTATTGAACTTCCAAAAGGGGCTACACCGATTGATTTTGCTTATAAGGTTCATTCTGGTGTTGGTAATACGATGACAGGCGCTTTAGTTAACTCTGTTATGGTTCCTTTAGATTATGAACTTAAAGATAATGATATTGTTAAAATAATTACTAATAAAAATACTGGCACACCTAGTTATGAATGGTTAAAAATTGCGAAAACAAATCAAGCTAAAAATAAAATTAAAAATTATTTATCAAAATCTAATAAAGAGGAAAATATTAAAAGAGGTGAAGAACTTCTTCATAAATGTTTGAAGAAAGAAAAAGTCTCTTTAAATGACTTTTTAGATGAGGAAAATTTAGAAAATGTTTTCAAAACCTTAAAAGTTAAAACTTTAAATGAAATTTATGCTAGTATTGGTAGTGGTTCTTGGATGGCTGAAAATGTTTACGACCAGCTTTACAATCAACCAACAAAAGAAGAAAAATTATTTGAGCAAGCTAAAAAAGCGGGCCAAAAAACAAGTAAAAGTGATAATTTAGTTAATGTTTCTAATATTGCTAATATGAAAGTCACTTTAGCGGCTTGTTGTAATCCCGTACCAGGTGATGAAATAACAGGATATATTACTAAAGGTAATGGAGTTAGTATTCACCGAATGACTTGTCCTAATATTGCTGAAAGTGATGAACGTTTAATTAGCGTTAGTTGGAATGTAGAAAGTGCTAAACTTCCGACAATGATTGTTGTTTATACTAATATAGGCCAAGATAAACTTGCCCAAATCATATCTCTTGCTGCTAATCATGATGTTGGTGTGCAAAAAGTTATTAATCATCAAAATAGTGAAGTTTCAGCAATTGAACTAACTATTGTTGTTAAAAATAAAGAACATTTATTAAAGTTTATTAATGCTCTTAAAGCTAGTAATGATATTGTTACCGTGGAAAGGCATATTAAATGAGAATTTTAGTTCAAAGAAGTTTAAATTCAAACGTTAAAGTGAATGATAAAGTAGTTGGTGAAATTGCTAAAGGGCTCGTTTTATTAGTCGGATTTACTTATGGTGATAATGAAGATAATATTAATAAAATGGTAAAAAAAATTTTGAATCTTCGTATTTTTGATGATGAAAATGGGGTAATGAACAAGAGTGTTTTAGATGTTAATGGCACTATATTAAGTGTTTCCCAGTTTACGTTATATGCTGATACGAAAAAGGGTAACCGTCCAAGTTATATTAAAGCTTTAAACGGTGATGAAGCAATTATTTTGTATGATTTATTTAATAAAGAATTAAAGAAATACATAGATGTGCAAACAGGAATATTTGGAGCTGATATGAAAGTTAATATTATGAATGATGGACCGGTAACTATATTTTTAGAAAATTAATGTCTAATTATGTTAAAAGGGTCATTATTGTCAGTAATGCCCTTTTATTTTTAATAGTGTTATGTTAAAATTTTAATAGAGTGACTAATTCAAATTTATCAGAATAATTTACTTATTTGCTGTAAGAACAAAGTTTTAAACATAGATAGTATTTTAGGAAGAGGTGTCATATATGACTAATGAAGAAAATTTAACTGTAAAAGAATTATTTGCTGATGATGTTCAAGGATTTTATGACACTAATACTGGTACTATGTTTACAGTCAAAGCTGAAGATTTGCAAAATATTGATTTTATTACAGAAGTATTAGAAAATAAACCAAGTTTAGCCGTTATTTTTGGCAGTGGAGACGTTAATACTTTGGATGAAGTTTCTAGTTTTGTTGGAGGACCTGCAGTACTTGATTATATTGATAGTAAGCAAACAAGCCATGTTCGTTAAATACAAGTTAATAGCTTGTATTTTTTTTATTTTTAATTCATTAAATGTATAGAGAAAATAAATTTACTTAAACTAGTAATAGAAAGAGGAATATTATGATAAAAAATCGGCTAGATTATAAACTTATAAATATCTTATTAATTGTTTTAATAATTTATTTAATTTATGGAACTCATGATTTTTGGGTTGGGGCTTTTGATATAGCCTTTTCAATATTTTTTCCTTTTTTTATTGCTTTTGCTATCAGTTATGCTTTGTATCCTGTTTTAAAGGCTTTAATGGATAGAAATGTTCCGAAAGGTTTGGGAATTTTAATTATTGTTTTTTTAATTGTTTCTATTTTTGCTTTTCTTTTATTTTTAATTGTTCCAACTATTTTCCGGCAGCTTGGAGATATATTAGGTAGTATTATTGATTTATTAAAAAATATTAGTACAAATTATAATGTTGATTTATATGGTTATGAAGAAACTTTAAATAAAACTTTTAGTGATATTTTAACTAGAATAAGCGAAAATATTTCAAATGGCGCAATAAATATGGTTAGTATATCCCTGGGCTATATCACAAAACTTTTTATTATTTTAGCAGCTTCTATTTATTTTTTATATGATATGGATAAGATTAGACTAGAAATTAAAATGTTTTTTCGAAAAAGGAGTAAGAAACTATACCGGTATTTAATTATTTTAGATACGGAAATGACTAAATATTTAGCCGGCTTTTTAAAAATTTCAGTTATTTCTTTTTTTGAATATTTAATTGTTTATTATGTTATTGGACATCCTAATTATTTAATGTTAGGCGCTTTAGCTAGTGTTGGTAATTTAGTTCCTTATTTTGGGGGAATTTTTACCAATATTATCGCGGCGATTACCGCTTTAGCTGTTAGTGATGAATTATTTATTCGAACATTAATTGTTTTAGTATTATTCTCGGCAATTGATGGTTATTTAATTAATCCTTGGGTTTTTGGTAAAAGCAATAAGCTTCATCCTTTAGCGGTTATTATCGCGGTCTTTGCTGGTGGTATCTTATTTAAGGGAGTAGGTATTATTATTTCTTTGCCCGCTTCAATTATTTTAATTGCCACTTATAAATATTTTAAACAAGATATTGGTAAAATTAGTAAAAAAGCCAGGAAAAATAAGGTAAAAACTGTAAAATGACTGTATAAAAGTTAAAAACAGTTGTTTTTCTTTGGCTTTTAGTATATAATTAGGGTATAAATAGGCACTTGTAATACTTATATCAAAATTTGACAAAAACAAACTTTCGTGGTATTATACGTCCCTGATACCTGATATTCTTAATTTTGTAAGAATGATTAGGGGATAAGTATTATTTTAAAGGAGGAATAATATGAAAATAGGAAAAATCACATTAGAGAAAGGTAAATTTCATCAATTAGCTACTTTTGTTGGTGAACAAGTATCAAAAGTAAAAGAAACTTTTAAAACTTATGGTTTAGCCGAAGGTTTTAACCAAGTGACTGCAAGTATTTCAGCTAGTGGTGTTACTGCTATGAAAACGGCGGCTAATACTAATGATGTATTGGGTAATTTAAGAAATAAAATCAATAATAATCCAGCTTTGAAATTTGCAGTAGGTTCTGCCGTAACAATGGGTGGCGCAATGGTATTTAAAAATGCTTTAATGAACACTTTAGGTGTTGATATTGATTTAAATCCATTTGCTATGGACACAGCTTATGCAGCTGAAGTAGACCCAAGTATGCAAATAGTGGATACTCCAGTGGTAGATACTACTGGTACTGTTGAAGTATCAAATGATGTAAACACTGATACTTATACAGCGACAGTGACTAACGACCCTGTTGATAACACTTATACAGTAGAAGTATCTGCTGAACCAGTTGTTGAACAACAAGTAGATGAACCGGTTGTTGATAATACAGTAGAACAAACAACAATAGATAATCAAACAGAAAATAACGAGGTTACTGCTGAACCAGTAGTTTCTGAAGATACTACTCTTGAACCAGTAGCTACATCAGAACCAATAATTGTTGGCGCTGATTTTCCAACAGAAGAGCCAACGTTAGATGAAAATATTGAACAACAAGAAGAAACACCAACGGTAGAAGAAATGTTTTTAGACCCAGAACAAGCAGTAGACGGTGTTGATATTTCAGACCCAAGTTCAAGTCAAGGGGAAGTTAAATTTGACGCCAATAACACTAATACAATTGTTATTACTGATGCAAATGGTAATAAAATAGTTTGGACGGACCAAAGTTATGGTAATCCTAATCAGGCTTTAATTGAAGATAATTTAATTAATTCTGGTATAACCAATGTTGGAGAAGGAGATTTTACATTTGTTAGTGAGTTTGATTATACTGACCCAGAAACTGGATTATCACACTGTGTGTTACCTAATGGTGGCGAATTAGTTTATGACCCAGAAAATGGTACTTATACAGTGACTTATGATAAGTCTTTAGTTGGTGGTACGATGGGTGTAGAATTATCAGATAAAGAAGTTATCGACCCAGATGAACAAGAGCCAGTAAAACCAACTGAACCACCGGTAACTGAACCACCAGTAACTGAACCACCGGTAACTGAACCACCGGTAACTGAACCGCCAGTAACTGAACCACCAGTAACTGAACCGCCAGTAACTGAACCACCAGTAACTGAACCACCGGTAACTGAACCACCAGTAACTGAACCACCAGTAACTGAACCACCAGTAACTGAACCACCAGTAA
>CALVRT010000077.1 GCA_944358735.1 uncultured Bacilli bacterium
TAGTAGCTTTATAAATGTTAAATTAAAAGACAGTAAATTTGAGAATTGTAATTGTTCTGACTCTAGCTTTTTTGACACTGTTTCTAGCAAATTAGAAATCGATACTGTCGATTTTAGTAACAGTCAATTTTACAATAATGATTTTGCTGGCATTGATTTTAGTAACTCTAATATTGAAAATATAACAACTGATTTAAAAAGTATAAAAAAAATAACTGTGAATCAAGAACAAGCTATTTCTTTGGCTACTTTGTTGGATATAACTGTTAAAATATAACAAAACTGTAATAATTATTACAGTTTTCTTTTGCTATAATATTATTGGTGATGAGCCATAATAGATATATTATTTTTAATAATTATATCTATTTTATTAGTTAATGATTTGTTTTAACTAATACTTAAATTCAAGAAAGGAAAAGATATTATATGTGTGAAATATTAAAACTTGATAATGTTAAAAAATATTACGGAACAAATAAAAATATTACTAAAGCGGTTAATGGTATTTCTTTTGAAGTAAAAGAACAGGAATTTGTCGCGATAATGGGAGCTAGTGGTAGTGGTAAGACGACTTTATTAAATTGTATTTCGACAATCGATAATGTAACTAGTGGCAAAATAATGGTTAATAATGTCGATATAACAGATTTAAAAGAAAAAGAATTAGCTAAATTTCGCAAAGAAAATCTAGGTTTTATCTTTCAAGATTTTAATCTTCTAGATACTTTAACGATCGAAGAAAATATTGCTTTATCTTTAGTAATCGATAATGAAGATTATCTTAAAATAGAAAACAGAGTTAATGATATAGCTGATAAATTAGATATTAAAAATATTTTAAAAAAATTTCCTTATGAAGTATCGGGTGGTCAAAAGCAAAGATGTGCTTGTGCAAGAGCATTAATTAATGAACCGAAACTAATTTTAGCTGATGAACCAACCGGAGCTTTAGATTCTAAAAGTGCCAGAATGTTATTAGAGACAATGACTAATATGAATAAAAACTTAAATGCTACTATATTAATGGTAACTCATGATGCTTTTAGTGCTAGTTTTTGCAAGCGAATCTTATTTTTAAAAGATGGGAAGATATTTAATGAAATAACTAAAGGTGATAAAACGAGAAAAGAATTTTTTAATGAAATTTTAGATGTTTTAACGCTTTTAGGAGGCGATGTTTTAGATGTTAAATAGATTGGCTCTTAAAAACGCTAAACGCAGTATCAAAGATTATGTTATTTATTTAATAACCGTTACTTTAGCTTTTTCTTTTATTTTTGCTTTTAATTTAATATCTAATTCTAGTGAAATTACATCTTTAGCTAATATGTTAGATAATTTTAAATATGTCATGTATGTAGTTAATATAATTATTGTTTTTGTCGTTGGCTTTTTAATTAATTATACAACTAAATTCATGTTTCAAAAACGGAGTAAAGAATTTGGGACTTATCTAATTTTAGGAATTGAAAAAAAAGATATTAGTAAAATGTTTATTTTGGAAAATATTGTTTTAGGTTTCATTTCTTTTCTTCTTTCGATTATTTTAGGTTTTATATTAAGTATTTTTATGACTTTAATCATCATGCATATTTTTGAGGCTCCTTTTAAAGTCGCGATCGAATTTAATTATTTAGCGATTCTTTTATCAATATTATATTTTATCATTATTTATTCGCTTGTTTTATTTTTCTCACAACGAAGAATTAAAAAAATGAAAGTTTATGATTTGTTATATTTTGATAAACAAAATGAAAAAAGAACAATAAAAAAAAGTCAGCGGAATATTGGTTTTATTGTTTCTTTGATTTTATTAATTATCGCTTTAATTGCCTTTGATCGTCAGTTTAAAGGAGTTGGAATTGAACCATCATTTGGTATTATTTTAATTTGTTTAGTTTTATTAATAATTAGTATTTATGGTATAGTTTTTACAGTTACTGATTTTATATTAAACTTTATCTTAAAACATAAAAAAATAAAATATGCTAAAGATAATTTATTTGTTGCTAGAACTTTTTCTTCTAAAGTTAAAACGATGAGTTTTACTTTAGGCACTTTAACCATTTTAATTACGCTTACTTTAATTTGTCTTAACATGTCGTCGATGTTTAAAGGAATGTTTGATTATCAGATTGAATCGTATGCTCCTTATGATATTATAATTAGTGATGATGAAGAAAGATTTGAAAGTTATTTAAGTGTTATCGAAGAAAATTATACGATTGAAGAAACATTTACTTATAATTCTTATATTGATTCTAATAATAATGTTAAAAATGTTTTATCTAGTGATTATTCTGGCTGGCGAGATTATGATCAAGTTTTAAAATTAAGTGATTATAATAAATTATTAGAATTAAAAGGAATGAGACCAATTACTTTAAATGATGATGAATATCTATTACATGCTGCAAAAGAATATTATAAATATGAAGATAATGAACAATTAAAAAATATTACTCTTTCTAATGGCATTAGTTTAAAGCAAAAAGATTTTCTTTTTGTTGGATATACTTCTAAATGGGCTACTGGATTGGGTTATGTTATAGTTGTGCCTGATTATGCAATTAAAGATTTAGAAATATCTGATAATAATTTAATTGTCGATACTAAAGAAAAAACAAGTGAAGATTTTGCTCGTCAACTAGTTAGTATTGCTGAACCTGATTTATGCGAAGATTCTGGTTATGGTTATCAGATTTGCTATTCTTTATCAAATATTACCGTAAGAGGTAAAGAAGAAGCTAATAACAATGGTCTTATGACAATTTGTTCTTTTGTTTTCTATTATGTAGCGATTATTTTTACAACTATCGTCGGAACCATTTTAGCTATCCAATCATTAAGTGATAGTACTAAATATAAATATCGTTATCAAGTTTTAAATAAACTAGGCGTTGATGAGATAAGTTTGACAAAAACGATTCGAAAACAATTATTATGGTTCTTTATTTTTCCAATAGTCATTCCAATATTAGTTAGTTTTTGTACTATAACTTCTATGAATCGTATTTTTAAGATAGCTTTATCGACCAATACTGTTTATTTAACTTATTTCTTTGGAAGTTTGTTAGTATTTTTTATAATTTATATGATTTATTTTATTGCTACTTATTTTGGATTTAAAAAGAATATTTTTGAGGACTAGTTTCTAACTAGTTCTTTTGGTATAATAAAAAAGGAGGATTTAGTATGACAATTTTAATTATCGAAGATGATCAAAAAATAAGCGAAGAATTAGAAAAATTGTTAGAAAATAATAACTATTTTACTAAAATATTAAAAGATTTTACTGATTTTAAAAAAATAGAAGAATTATTAGTTGATTGTGATTTGATTTTATTAGATATTAATTTACCAAACAATAACGGCTTTGATATTTGCAAAAAAATTAAAGCAAAATATAAAATACCGATTATTTTTGTGACTAGTCGTGATAGTGATGAAGATGAACTTAAAAGTATTTTATCAGGTGGCGATGATTATGTTACTAAACCTTATAATAAACTAGTTTTATTAGAGAAGATAAAAAGAAGTTTAAATAATTTGAATCCTATCAATTATCGTGAAATAAC
>CALVRT010000078.1 GCA_944358735.1 uncultured Bacilli bacterium
TTTTTCTTTTAAACAAGGCCAAAATATTAGTACAAAATTAATTGATTTTGACTCTCCAGAAATTCAGAATTTTTATAATATTTCAAAAGAACGCAGAACATATAATTTTATCGATCATAATAGTATAATAAATGAAGAAGATTTAAATGAAATTTGTTTGGCTGAAATGTATAATGGTTTAAAATTGTATATAAAAACACCTGATAACTTATTTAAATATAAATTAAAAGACTATTTCTCTGCTAAATTTATTGATAAAGATAATGAACGTAATAAACAAAATTTTCAAGATATTAGTATTCTTTATCGTTTATCAATATTATGGGTAGGGCAAGAAACTACTAATAGTATTATTGATAACATTAGATATTGTTCAGGAATAATGCATAATTTATATATTGAAGATAGTGCTTTATATCAGGAAGAAATTGCTGACATAAAAAATAAGTTATTAGGAACAATAAAAATAAAAAAAGAACAAAAACCGTAATACAAAAACCCTTGACTAAACAAGGGTTAATTTTTATATGGCTGTCCCAACTGGATTCGAACCAGTGCTGACGGAGTCAGAGTCCGTTGCCTTACCGCTTGGCTATGGGACAATTACATATATATTTTAGCACAAAAATTAAGTTTTTAAAACAATTATTATTAAAAATATAAAAAAACCAAGCTATGTAATTGACATATAACTCTTTTTTGCGATATTATTTAGATACCGGGAGAGAGTTTCTCTTCGTCAGGTCGATAGTTGGTGTTTAAACAAACGTTTAAGTGTGCTGTGTGTACACCAATCCAACTGGGGAAAGCCGTAAGGCTTTTTTCTTTGTCCTAAATTAATGAAAAAAAATTACCACTAGGGCAATTTTTATAAACTAATTAATATCGATATATTTTTTTGTTTGTTTTTCTTCTAATTTTGGAATGGATATTGCTAATGTTCCGTTATTAAATTCGGCATTAATTTTTTCTTCATCAACATCACCTAGATAGAATGTACGAGAATACTTACCATAACTTCTTTCACGGCGAATATATTTTTTATCTTCATCTTTTTCTTCGCTTTCATTTGATTTTTCAGCACTAATGGTTAAATTACCATTATTAAGTTCAAGTTTAATATCCTCTTTGCTAAATCCAGGTAAGTCCATTTCTACATGATATGTATTATCCTTTTCATAAATATCACATTTCATTTTGTTGTCGTTATCAGCAAAAAAATTATCTACCATATTATCAAGAAAAAATCTACTTGGTAACATATATAATCACTATCCTTTCACAATTATAATGATATCACCATTTTTAGCACTTGTCAAGTGCAAGTGCTAAAAAATGACAAAATTTGCAAAAAAGAAGTTATTTGGTACTATCTTCTTTATCTTTAGGGTCAATTAAATACCCAATTGTATAATTACTAAAATCTAAATTACTAATAATTTCTTTATACTTGTCAAAAGGAATATCAAAATCTTTAGCTTCATCTAAATAAGGATAATCAAAATAAATAATGTTGTCAATAAAAGGAATAATTGTCTTTTGTAGAGAATCATATCTTAAAATAAATCTTGTTAAACTTTGTTTTACTTCTAATTCATATAATTCTTTATCAAAACTCTTATTATTCATAACATTTTGGACGGTTTTAACAAAAGCTTCTTCGTTTTTTGTCATCGCCCCAATTGAACAAATAACAAAGTTTGGTTGAAATTCCATATAACAATCAATATGCTCAACAATTATATTATCTTTTTCTAACTTAGTTTTGAGACTTGAAGAATAACCAAAATTAATTGCTAAATAATTTCCTAAACAACTTTCTAAATCCAATCTTTCTCTCGGGCTTAAATTTTTAATATTTATTTTATATCTAATAGATGTATAAGTGTCAGTAGTTTTTTTATAAACCTTAAAACTATTTTTTTTAGTCGTTAAAGGTTCTTTGGTATCAATTAAATAGCCCTCATGTTTATTAATGTGCTGATTAGCAAAAAAGTCTTTAATTTGTTTTAAATATTTTTCTTTATCAAAATTACCGGCAATAATTAAAAACTGATTAGTAGGTTTATAAAAAGCGTGATAACAAGCTTTAACAGTTTCTAATTTTAAATCTTCAATTTCCTTAATTGTACCAATATTGCTTTTTAAATTGCTATTATGAAATAGGCACTCATTAAATTTAACATTAAAATCAAAAAATTTTCGGTCGTTACTTCTTCTGATTTCTTCATAAATAGCTTTTTTAACTTTTTCGTGATTTTCTATTGTAAAAAGAGGATTATAGATATTTGTTAGCATAATATTTAGAGCATTTTCCATATTCTCAACACCATCGATATAATACCGAGTAGCATCAAGTGAAGTAAAAGCATTACTTTCGATAAAATTATCACCACTTAAAGTTAAAAAATTACCTGCTTTACCGTGTTCACAAAGAAAGTGTTCGATAAAATGAGCGACCCCATCACTTATATGATATTCTTTACCATCTAAAATAAAATCTTTGTAACGTCCACCGTATTTGGTTACTAGTTCGGCGTGAATAGAGTGTTTATTATTGTCATTGTAAAAGTAAACAGTTAAACCATTATCCAATACATAAGTAGTTAAATTATTTGGCATCTTTATTCCCCCTTACAAAATATTCGGTATCTAATACAAGACGATTTGCAAGTTCATTAATATCACAAGGTTTGACTTTACAAAGCTTTTTATAGAACTGTTCGTCGGTATCGCCCCATTCAAGAGTATCAGCGATAAAATTTCTTATAATAGTTCCTTTTCGGTCTTTATCCTTAATCATTTCAATTCGTTCTTCATTTTTAATATTTTCTAGTAAAGGACTGATATATTTTTCATCTTTTAATAATTCGGTAACTTCTTTTAAAGTTTTAAGGGCTTTTTCTTTAGAGGTTTTATTAATGAGCGCTGTTAAAGCGATATAGCCATAACGCCCATAAGAGTAAGACCCAGTTGTATATACTAAATCATTTTCTAATCGCATTTTTTTAAGTAGAATAAATGAAGATTGACTACTTAATAATCTATCAATAGCGTATAAGGTATAACGGTCTTTATTTTTCATATCTTTTACTTTATATACTAAAGCAAGATAAGATTGGAAAAAATCTTTTTCTTCGGTTATAGCCTGAAATTCTTTGAACGTTAAAAAATGATTTCTAATTTTACTTATTTTGATAGTTTCTTCTTTCTTTTTATAAATATACTTATTAATAAGGTCAGTAATTTCTTGCTCTAAATTTGGCGTGATAGCAAAAACGAATGGGTTACTATCAATTATTGTTTGATAAAATTTATACAAATTTTGTCCAGTAATTTCATCTAGTAAATATTCGTGGTTTTTTAAGCTGTTACTTAATTTAGTTTTTGGGGCACTTATTTCAAGAAGTCGGCGGTAAGAATAGTTGACAGTCAGTTCTTCGCGTTCTTTAATTTCTTTGTGGTAAATATCAATATATTTTTGAACTTCTTTTTCTTCAAAACCATTATTTTCTAAAAAAGGATTATAAATGTAATCAGCAAGTAAAGCGATAGCTTTTTCTAGTGATACTTCAGGTATTCTATTAGGGTTTGGAATAGTTAAATTAAATCTGAAATATGCTGTATTTTCTACATTTTCATAACTTTGATTTAATGCAATTATATAATTATTAATTTTAGCTTTTTTAAAGTCACTTTTTTCTTTATAATTATTACTACGGTTTAAAATATTTAGTAAAATAGGTATTTTCATGTAATTTTTATCTTGATATTTAAAAGGAAAAATTACGGAAATAGTAATTGTTCCAAACGCATTATTTTTTAAAAAATATGGACCTCTTTTTTTCTCAATATACATCATACATCACCACGCATTATTATAACATTTACTTATTTAAAAGTAAAACATTTGCTTATATAATTATAAAATGGTAAAATGGTTTTGGAGTGGGTTTTATGACAATTGAACAATTATTTTTGTTATTTATTATATATTCTTTTTTAGGCTGGATAGTTGAAATAATCGATATTTATATTTTATATGGTAAAATAGTTAACCGAGGTTTCTTAATTGGCCCTTACTGTCCGATTTACGGTGTAGGTGCTTTAATTATTACCTTTGTTTTAACTGAATATAAATATGATTTACTAGTCTTATTTGTAATGTCGATGTTTTTCTGTGCGGTTTTAGAATATTTTACTAGTTATATAATGGAAAAAATTTTTAAAACTAGATGGTGGGACTATAGTGACCGCCGTTTTAACTTAAATGGCCGGATTTCTTTATTTGAAACTTTAGGTTTTGGTATTTTAGGCGTAATAGTTATTTATGTTTTAAATCCATTATTCATTAACTTATTAACAAGTATTCCGGAAATGGTGACAACGATAATCGCTTTTGTTATTTTATTTTTCTTTTTACTTGACCTTGCCGTTTCCTTTAAGATTATTACGAGTATTAAAACGATAAACTTTGGAACTGTTAAAGATAGTACGGAAGAAATAACCAAAATTGTTAGAAACACTTTAGCAAATAATTCAATTTTGAAAAGAAGACTAGTAAAAGCATTCCCTAATTTAAGAATTTCAAACATATGGTTTACTAAATATTTAAAAAAAATGAAACAAAAATTAGAAAGTTTGAATAAAAAAGACAGTAATTCACCACAATAAAAATGAGGTGAGATTATGAAAAAAATAACTTTCTTTTTAATTGCCATTTTATTTCTTACAGCTTGTGAACTTGATAATACGCCAACAGGGCAAGTTGAAGGTTTTCTTAATAAATATCAAATCTTTGATGATGATATAAAAAATGATTTAAAAGATGCTTTAAATAAAGATGAAAGTTTGACTGATGAAATGAAAAATGAATATTATGAGTTTATGAAAAAGCATTATAGAGATTTAACATATGAAATTAAAGATGAAACAGTTGATGGAAAATCGGCAACAGTTACCACGGAAATAACCGTTCGTGATTATTCTAGTGTTGTAACTAATGCTGCAGCTTATAGATTAGATAATCCTGAAGATTTTCAAAATGAAAATGGTGAGTATGATGCTAGTTTATTTACGAAATATCGGTTAGACAAATTAAAGGAAGTAAAAGATACCGTAACTTATACCATAGAATTTAATTTGACTGAAAAAAATGGTGAGTGGACACTTGAACAGTTAGATAAAGAGGATTTAAATAAAATAAATGGTTTATATGTAAGTTAGATATATCTAGTTTATTTTTTCTTTGACTTTTGCTATAATTATTTTAGATAATTTAAGGAGAAGCAAATGAATGAGTTAGTTGAAAAAAATAAAGAACTTTATTTAATATTTGAGAATATCTATCGCCATTATAGTAAAAGTCATAAAATAGTTATGGATGCGAAGGAAGCTTTTTTAAATCCTGCTATTAGGCGAGGTATTTTAAATGATTATGCTAAAAAACATAAACGTGAAGTAGATGCTTATTTAGCTAAAGAAAATGAGCTAGAATTTTTGGAACAAGAAATAAAAGCTAAATTTGAACATTATAATAGTGTGCGAAAAAAGATTATTAATGGTGAAATTACTTTAGATATTTTAGATAGCGTTAAAGACTGTTTAGCTAGTGCTTATGAAGCTTATCAAAAATATTTTGAAGGACAAAAAATGATTATTAACAGTCTGGATGCTAGTGAAGACGATACTACAATTTATTTAACATCATCAGCTATGAGTAATTCATTACACAGTGACATACATTTTTCACTGGAATTATTAGATAAAAATGTTAATCATATTTTAGGTTTATTATTAATTGATGGTAATAAAAAACCTAATTTATTATTGCGTTTATATACCATAATGACAGGTAATCCCTCAGATAAAGAAAATTTTAATAATATAGACTTTTTAAATTTTGTAATAAAAGATGGTTTTAGGTATTTAAAATACCTTATGGGAAGTAAGGAAAAAATTACTTCTGTAGAAAAGGCTAAATTAGATGCTTTTAATATCGATATTTTTTCGGAAATTAAAGGTTGTAGTTTAGATAATATACTTTTAAAATCAGCTATTTTTTTAAAAGTATATAAATATAAATTTATTCCCGAAGTGATATGTGATTACTCCATTATACATATGAGTAAAAAAGGCGGACTTAAAGAAATAAATAATCCTAATAATAAAAACAATAGAAATTTTGATTTAGACCAAATTACTAAAGCTAATAATAGCAAAGATAATGAATCTTTAAATCCTAATTATTATATAGTTAGTTATGATGCTGGGGATAATATTCTATCTTTGCTTAAAATTAAATATTATACTATATTGGCTATTTGCCTTGTTTTGTCAAGACTTGAAATTGATACAGATTTAAAACCTGAAACTAAATATGTTACTTCTCTCCAAAAAGTTAATAATGATTTTGAAAATATTAAAACCAGCCATTTGTGGGAATATATAATGTATTTGGCACATAATGCTAAAGAAACATTAGATAAACAAATGATTACTAAAACTGTATATGGTGATTTAGATGTTAATTATTTAGGCAAGTTGTTTTTAGAAATCAAAGATGGTGCTTTAATACCGGACGTTATTATTTCACCAGAAATGGAAGAAGTATTAAACAAAATTCTTTCTAAACAAAACTTTCAGCAAACAATTAATGTTTTTTTAGAAAATTTTGGTACTTTTAATAGTCAAGAATATTTGGAAAATCCAGAACTTTTGCACAATATATTATTTGAAAATGTTGAAATTCCAACGATTAGAGATTTAATTCCTTTAGTTCATTACTTATTTTTGGCTAATGAAAAAATGTTTCCAAGAGCTAATATTATTGGTTTTGTTATTAATAATCAAGACCAATATGCTAAAACAATTCAAGATAAAACGTTTATTCAACTAGAACTTGATTTAAGAAAAAGAGGTTATAGTTATCTTATAGATAGTGTTATTGGTAATAGTGTAATTTATCATCTAACTACTATTAAACAATATGAAAATCAAAGATTAATGTTTTCTGACCGCTTAACATTATGTGCCCCGGATATAAGTTTTCACACTCCATTTGCAAGAAAAGTGATGCCTATTTTATTTTCTACAGCTTTAGCTTTGTCAGGTGTTAGTTATAACGAAGCACATATAGACGTTTCTTTTAGTGATATTAAATCGGTTACTAAAGAAAATCTAACTCCAGCTGAAGATGTTATAATTGGTTCGGATACTTATTTAAAAGCGGGAACAGTTTATAAAGAGTCTAGTGATGCTGACTACGGCGGAGCTAAAAAAGAGGGAGTTGTAACAACTAGTGGTGATTATCCAATTGAAGCTTTTTCTATTATTAAGGATGGTAAAATCATTTATTCTAGTTTTAGTGATGTTAATTCTTTAGATACTATTTTAATTGAACTGGCTAATGATTACAATGTTTCAGTAGATGACTTTGAAATATATTATCATTATGGTTATCCTATTGGTGGTTGGATTAAAGCTGGAGATATAGTTTCTAAAGAAAATGTTTTAGTTAAAACAAGTTATTCTGCTACTACTAATAACAACGTTATAACTTTTATGAAAGATAGTGAAGTAATATTTATCAATCTTCAAGATAAAGAAGGTAATTTAATAAAAGAAAACAGTATTGTAATAGGCAGTGATGGCAATCAGTATGTAGTCGAAAAAGTTAATTTAACTATTGATAAAAGAACAATTGACGAAATTATTACTAGTGGTAATTTAAATCCCGAAACATTAAGTTTTGACGTTAAAGATTTAAATCCATTATTAGCTTTAGGTACATTTTTATCAATAGTTTATTACTATAGAAAAAAATAATTTATTCTTATCACGGAAATTTCTAAAATTAAGACTTATTTTCTTCAATAAAATGAAAATAAGTTTTTTATTTCTATAAAAGTAAAAAATTATAAAAAAAGTATTGACAAGTTTTGAAAAAAAGTGTAACATCAATATCCTGCCTTGAAAAGCGGGGAAAGGAAGATAAAATGGAAAATATAACAAGAAGAGATTTTTTAAAGATTTTGGGAGTATCGGCTATGGGATTAGCTTGTGGAAACGTTCTTACGGGTTGTGCGAAAAATAAACTTTATCTATATTTAACTGACTATGACGAAGATACACTTGTTGGCCGGGTAGATAATACAAGTTCTGGCTACACCTCTCGGACATTAAGTTTAGAAATTAATGGAGTTAAATATAATTCGTCAAGAGTGTTAAAGCTTTCTAAAGATAATTATATAGAAGAATTAAAACAATTAGAAAAAATATTTACCGAAGAGAATGAAAATACTTTAGATGATACATCATATGTTAGGGTTATATACCGAACTACTGATGGCTTTGCTAGTACTTTTGCTAATGATATATTACAGGGTGATGATAATTATCATTATATACTTTATTGTGATGGCCTTCGAGTAACTGACCAAATGAATTTAGATGATTTTCTTCTTATAGACGGTAATAAACAAGTTTATTTAGAACCACTTTTAGCTGATGAAATTGGAACAGAAAATTATGAAAGTGAAATAACTGGTAAAACTTTAACAAAATCTTTATAAAAATTAAAAGAAAGGACAAGATTTAACATATTATGTCCTTTTTTTTTATATACTTTTTTAGGTGATAACGTGAAAAAAATAGCTTTATTTTTAATGTTGTTATGTTTACCAATTTCGGTAAATGCTTTTAGTTCAAGTGCTAAAGCCACAGTTTTAATGGATACTGATAGTAATAGAGTTTTATATTCGCAAAATCCTCATTATGTACAAAGTGTAGCTTCTATTTCTAAAATTATGACAGCTATAATAGCTTTAGAAAATGAAAATATTGAACAGACAGTAACTGTTGGTAAAGAGGTTTTAGATGCCCATGGTTCAGCAGTTTATATAAAAATAGGTGAAAAAATTAAATTAAAAGATTTAATTTATGGGTTGATGTTACGTAGTGGTAATGATGCGGCTATTGTTATCGCGACATATGTTGGTGGAAATGTTCAAAATTTTGTTAAGTTAATGAATGAAAAAGCTAAAGAGCTTGGTATGAATGATACAACATTTAATAATCCTCACGGACTTGATGATGATGAAGAAGGAAATTATTCTAGTGCTTATGATATGGCGCTTCTTATGAGTTATGCGATGCAAAATGAAAACTTTCGGGGAATAGTAAAAACAAAATATTATAAGCTTAAAACTAATAAAAATGTTTATGAATGGAAAAATAAAAATAAACTTTTATTTAATTATAAATATGCAACAGGTGGAAAAACGGGATTTACGAAAAAAGCTAGAAGGACTTTAGTTACTTCCGCATCTAAAGATAATTTAAATTTAACGGTCGTAACGATTCAGGGTGGGCAGGATTTTAAAGACCATGAAAGTTTATATGAGGAAGCATTTAATACTTATCAAAATTATCAAATATTTGACAAAGGAACAGTTTCGATATTAGGTGAAGATTATTATGCGAAAAACGAATTATATTATAAAAATGATTTTACTTATCCGATGACAGAAACCGAAAAAGAGTCGATTAATTTGAAATTTAAAATTGAAAAAAAACGCGATGTTAAAAATAATGATAAAGTAGGGCAGGCCGAAGTTTATATCGGCGATAAAAAAGTTCATACTGAAAATATTTATGTTAAATTAGAAAAAACCAAATTATCTTTTTGGGATAAAATTAAAAATTTTTTTGCTGGGAAGTCATAACTTGTAAAAATAAAAACTTTAAGTTATAATAAAACCGGTGGTTTTATGGAAAGATTACAAAAAATTATTGCTAGTAGTGGCTATTGTTCAAGGCGTAAAGCTGAAGAATTAATATTACAAGGAAAAGTTACGCTTAATGGTGAAGTTGTAAAAGAACTTGGCACTAAAGCTAGTTCAAAAGATATAATTATGGTTGAAGGAAATGCTTTATCTAATAAAAAATTAGAATATATTTTACTTTATAAACCAAGAGGTGTAGTTACGACAACTAATGATGAGAAAGGAAGAAAAACGGTATTAGATTTAATTGAAACACCTAATCGTCTTTATCCGGTAGGTCGCCTTGATTATGACACAACGGGTCTTTTGCTTTTAACTAATGATGGTGCTTTAACTAATAAATTAATTCATCCAAGTAGTAATATTGATAAAGTTTATGTAGCCAAAATAAAAGAAGCGGTTATTCCGCCTAAAATTAAATTATTGGATAAAGGGGTTTATATTGATGGAATAAAAACCGCTCCCGCTAAAACTAAAATATTAAAAATTGATAAAAAAAATAATACTTCTTTAATTAAAATAACTATCCATGAAGGTCGAAATCATCAAGTAAAAAAAATGTTTGAAAGCATTGGTTATACTGTGGAAAAATTGAAAAGGGAAGAATTTGCCTTCCTTAATTTAAATGGTCTTAAACCTGGTAAATATCGCCATTTAACAATTAAAGAAGTAAAAAAATTGTATAGCCTTTGTAAATAAAAAAATTATCCAGAGTTTTGGATAACTTTTTATTTGTCTTCATCTTCTTTTTCAATTTTAATTGCCTCGGTTGGGCAGTTTTCGGCAACTTCTTTTACTTCATCATTAACTTCATCGTCAATCACTTCTGCTAACATATCGTCTCCAATTTCAAATGTTTTAGGACATAATGCTGCACAAGCACCGCAACCAATACATAAATCTTTATCAATTTTAACTTTTTCCATTTTTGGGCCTCCTATTACAATTATATGAAAAAAATATTTAAAAAGCAAGTGTGCCCTTTAAAAAATATAAAAAATGTGATATTATTATGATAAGAGGTGAGCGTTATGAACTCGCGTATGGAAAGATATTATAAAGATAGTAATACTAGAAGCAAACGTAACAAAAATTTATATGGTGATATCTATTCAGAAGCTAAATATACTAACATCGAAGGAATCGCTTCTATTGATAATGCTAATGAAATAGATATTACAAAAATAAAAGAAATGCTTCAGAATCGCGAAAATTATCAAAAGACTAGACAATATCGCCGGCTTACAGAAAGGGAAGAACCGGAAGAAAAGAAAGTAATACCAGAACCTAAAACAACCGAAATTCCTAGTTATGATATTCGGGATGTTTTAAATAAGGCTCGGGAAAATAAAAAGCCTGATGATAAAGAAAGAGTTTTAAAAAATACACAATATGATATTTTAAAAGATTTAAATTTAAAGAAAGAAGCTGTTGAAGAAGATTTAAAAGAGGAAGATGAGTTAAAAGAGTTAATTCATACTATTACTAATACTAGTATGCTTAATAAAATGGGTGGTAGTGAGCTTGCTACAGATTTTCTTAAAGATTTAACTGGTGAAGATACCAGTGTTGGGGAACTTAACAATGTTAAAGAAATAATAAGCGAAAAGAAAGAACTTAATATGAATAATAGTATGGACAATTCTTTCTTTACTTCAAGTTTAAAATTATCGAAAAAAGATTTTGATAACGGAGAAACTTCTTCAAAACATATTGTTACCAAAATAATTATTGTTTTATTAATTTTAGTCATTATTGGAGCTGTAGTTTTCATGGTTATGAACTAGGCTTTTTTTTGGCTATTAAAATGCGAATAAAAGTAATTAAATAGATAAAAGTAAATATTCCAAGAATAATATAAAGAATTAAATTGTGGTCATATTCTGATGATTCAATATAATGATTTATGATATACATTTCTAGTAAAATTAAAATAATAGCTTCGATAATAATTATTGGTAAGTTGAATTTAGGTTTATAATGAAATGTTCTTTTTAAAACTTTATTGAAATAATATAGACAAAGCATTAACATTATACACATAGAAACAATCCATTCGATAGATAAAAATATTTCAATTCTATCGACAAACTCGCCAATATTTACTTGTCTTAAAAGATGGAATCCAGGGTATTCATATAATAATGCCATGTTAATGCCAAAAATAGAAATAGTCATAAAGCACATGCTTAATATTGATAGCATTGAAAGTAGATAAAAAATAATGTTCATTCTTGTATCATCTTTATTTACTTTATTTTTAGGAATAATCAGTAAAAAGAAAATGGGTAAAATATTATAGGTTAAAATGACTATTGTACTTTTGATAACAGGATTTATTCCTTCGTATAAAATTGGTTTAAAATTACTAATTTCAATATTAGTAATTAAATTGCCAACAATAAAAATGGCAATTATGATTACGAAGTAAAAAATAATTAAACTAGATTTAGCAATAGTATAAATTCCTTTAGATAAAGCATAGACAATTAAAATCATAAAAATAATGGTAATAACAATTGAGGAAGTATAATATAAGAATTGGGAACTGACAAAATGCGTTAAATCACTTAAAATAATAACCGCAAAAGTAAAAGCCAGAATACCCGTAATTAAATTTAAAACAGTTCCAAATTTTCCAAATAAAACTTGATTTTTTTCGGCAATGTCTAAATCTGGCTTATAATTTCTAATATAGAAATAAATAGCTAATGGAATAAATCCTGCTAGTATAGCCAAAATACAAGCGATGGCACTATCTTGTCTACTTATAAATAAAACGTTATTTAAGCTAACACCAACAAAGCAACCTCTGATTAAAAACCAAACTAAACTATTATACTCGAGTCGACTTATTTTCATTTGGATTCTTCCTTTCCAATGGTATTTTCAATTGAACCTGTGGAAATTAATTCAACATTAGATTTGACATTTACTTTAATGTTCGGAAAATATTTATCATTCCATTTATCTTCAACATCTTTAAAACTTTTAGGATAATTTTGATAAACTAAATTACCAAAACCAAAAATATCACTTTGATACTTTTCTTGCATTGATTTAATAACAGTTTTAATTTGTTTTTCTATTTTTTTATTTAATTTATTTTCTAGTTGTTTGATAACGTTTTTATCATTAAGATTGGCTTTGCTATTTATCTCGGCAATTCTTGCTTCACCATTAATTGTAATTTTAAATTTATCAGTATCCTTTATTTTAATGTTTGAGGAAATATTTTTTGTTGTTATATTGGTTAAACCGTTATTGTAGTTAATTGTAAAGATACTTTGTTTAACGGTATTTTTTAAAATATTAATTGCTTGACTTTCATCATTAGTAGTATATCCAACAAATTTATCGTCTTTGAAAACAGCAATCGCATCTAATTCTAAATAAGTTTCTGGGTCAGTTTGGTCCAAATTATCTTTGCTGTCGCCTTTGTTAGCTTTTCCCATTATTTTAATTGATGGTAGTATTCCTTCTTCACCTTCTGTTAAAATAGCTTTAATAAAATCGCTATAAGTTACAGAATTGGTAATTGATTGAGTTTTGGAATTGGCGCCCATTAAGGTAGCAATATTTTGCGATGGAAAAGATTCAAGTGGTGAGACTATTTCTAAAACATCTTTAGCACTGCTATCTTTGGCTAAAATTAAATAAAATTTCTTGCGGGATTCTGGATTACGTAGTAGCCAATCAGCAACTTTTAAGAATCCATCTTCAGCTACTTCTTCGGAAATTAAAACAACGTTTATATGACCTAGATATAATTGCTTTGGAGTTTTGCGTTCGACAACTTTAGTAGCTTCAACTAAACTTTTACCTTTTCCTGAATATACTGTGGGTTGAGATTCACCTTCTTTAGAACTTGTTTCACTTTTTTGGGCATTGGCAATTAAAACACTAACTTCGTATTCATCATCTTTTTTATCAATACCGATACCGGTTATAATGGCTATTTGATTAAGTTCACGGTAATTACCACAGCCAGAAAGAAATATACAAATTAAAAATAAAATAATAAGTTTAGCTTTCATGTTTATCACCTTGCTTTTTAATGTTTTTTATTTTCATATAACTAGGTCTTTTAAAAATTTTTGGCATCGAAAACCGAACAATTGCGTCTTTTTGGGCTGAAGGATTAAAAGGACTAAAGGGGGCAAGATAACTAACTCCAAAGTTTTCTAAAGAGGCGAGTTTTAGAATAAAAATTATAACTGCGATAGCCACGCCAATTAACCCAAAGAAAGTTGCAGCTAAAATAAAGATAAAGCGCCAAAATCTAATGCCATTCATGAAATCGATATCAGTAAAGATTAAACTACAAATTGATGTAAAAGCGACAACGATAACGGCAATTGGTGAAACTATACCAGCATCAACGGCTGCTTGGCCTAAAACTAAAGCGCCTACAATGCTCATGGCCGTTCCCATATTTGATGGCATTCGAATATCACTTTCTCGGAGTATTTCAAAAATAGTCATTAAAAGAATAATTTCTACAGCGGTGGGAAATGGAACAGCTTCTCTTTGTACAGCTAGAGATATTAGTAGTTCGTTAGGAACAACAATCTGGTCAAAAGTTGTAATGGCAATATAAATGGCTGGGGTAAACAAGGTTATAAATAAGGATATAAATTTTAAAATACGCGTTAAACTGATGTTTAGTGGTTTTTGATAATAATCTTCTGGAGTATGAATGAAGTCAATAAAAACAGCTGGTAAGACTAAAACAATCGGTGAATTTTCGACAAAGATGGCAATTTTCCCATTAAGTAAAGCCCATGATACAAGGTCAGGTCTTTCCGTACTTTGAACTTGAGGGAACGCTGATTTTTCAGAAATTAAATATTCTCTTAAATTACCACTATCTAAAATTCCGTCAATATTGATTTTCGATAATTGTTTTTTAACATAATCAACTTCGTTTTTATTTACAATATCGCTAATATAGCCAATATTAACTCTTGTTTTTGAGCGCTTGCCAATTTGAATTTCATCAAACCATAAGTTTTCATCTTTGATTCTTTTTCTAATTAAACCTAAATTTTTAGCGTGACTTTCCGTAAAGCTATCTTTAGGTCCTCTTAAAATTGGTTCACTACTTGATTCAGTAACGCCTCGGTCTAAAGGCATTCTGGTTTCTAAAACAATGGCTTCATCACTATCATCAGTTAAGACAATGGTAAAGCCAGCTGATAAAAAATAAGGAAATTTATTAAAATCTTTAGTTGTTGTCATTTGGCTATTAAAAATACGATTTTTTAAATTGTCATAAACACTTTGAAATATTTCTTTATTATCATCAATCATATTAATACTTTTAATAACATTGTCACTAACCGTTAAACCAGCCGAAGAACTTTCTAAAAAAATTATTCCGACATTTACTTTGCCAAGTTTAATAATTCTTGTACTTATATCAGTACTATAACCGTATATTTTTTTTATTTTTTCAATATTCTTTTGAACGTTCTTTTCTATAACCATTTTATCCCTTCTTTGCTAATATTATTATGGGCTTAAAATAAAAAAATTAATCAAAAAACCTCACAAGTTATTTAATATGTGAAGTTTGTAGATTAGTAATTTTAGTTGGTTTTAATTTTATTTTTTGGGTGCGAAGTAATTTAATAAGTTTACTTTCATCTAAAATACTTTCAGCTTGTTCTATTTTATTTTTATCTTTTGTTCTTTTGATAATATCATAAAGGTCTAATTGGGTTTTTATATATTCAATATCACTTTTAAGTGGAATATTCGTCAAAGCAAAGTTATCAAGTCTATTTAAAAATTCAAAAAATTCATCTTTAGTACCATATTTTATAAATGGTGTAAAAGCTCCGTCAATATTACCTTTAAAATAAGCTTGTTCTAGTTCTTTGGGATTATCAAATAAAGTTTCTAATAATCTAACTAGTTTAACATTTTTTCGGTAACTATGTTTTTTAGTTTGAGGGTTAAATATCCTAATATTTAATAATTCAGTCATCCCTTCATTAAGCCCGCGTCCAAGTTCAATACCATTAATGGTTGTTTGAAAACCAGTACTAAATGGGGTTGTCGATGTCATATGTAAAAATTCGTGGCTTAAAACGCCTTCCTTATCAAAAAATATGTCGATTTCATTATCATCTAAATGATATTTCCCTAGACGCAAATTTCCAGACGTTACAGTAGCTAAATATTCTTTCGCATCTTTTAAAATATTTTTATAGTTTATTTTAACACTTTTTAAATTATTCGCGCATTCTCTTAAATCTTCTGGACTTCCATAGTTTTGAAATGTTTCGACAATTTGTTCAAGCTCTTTTGGATATTTAGTGTTTCTTATGATATCTAAATAATTTGAATTATCTTTTTTAGACCAATAAGCTTTTATTATCTGACTATTTTGAATATCTGGACTTTGACGACATAATTTTAAATAATTATTTTTGATGTATTTTTGATTTTTGATATTTTGTAATGTCATTTTTAATGAAATAGAGGCAAAAGTAATAATCCCGCCACCAAGTAATGGTGCGATAGTAGACATACTAGACATCATATCTATTAAAATTCTTAAAGTGTCAGTCATATTATCACCAAACTTATTGTAACAGATATATTAGCAAGATGTCAAAAATTGACATTTAAAGAAATAGAATATAAACTAGTTGTGGGTGTATGTATATGAAAAAAGTAAAATGTGAAAGACTAAATGACCAAGGGCAAGGAATTGGTTATATTGATAATAAAATAATTTTTATTCCGGAATTTTTACCTGGGGATGAAGCATTAGTTAGAATTACCAAAGATAAAAAGAATTATATGGAAGGCGTGATTATTGATTATATAACGTTAAGTAAGGATAGAGTAAAGACAGTTTGTCCTTATTTAAATTGTGGGTGTCCCTTAAAGGCTCTTAATTATCAAAAACAATTAGAATTTAAACAAGAAAAGCTCCAAAATATTATGAGGAAATTTGCTGGATTAACAGATGTGGTTACTGATATTATTCCTAGTAAAGAAATAAGTTATTACCGCAACAAAATTACTTTGAAAGTGAAAAATGGCATTGGTTATTATAAAAATGGAACTAATGATTTTTTGCCCATTGATGGATGTGCTTTAGCTGAAACACGGATAAATGAAATTATCAAAGTTTTGAACACATTGGATTTAAGTAACGCTAAAGAAATAACTATTAAAGCAATGGACGAAGTAATGATTATTATTAAAGGTAAAATAGATATAAATAAATTACAAAAATATGCGGATAGTATTTATATGGATGGAAAGCTTGTTTATGGTAAGGCTTTTATTACAGATAGTATTGATGATTTAAAATTTAAAGTCGGGAAGGATTCTTTTTTCCAAGTGAATAATTCTATGATTAGTGTTTTATATAAAACAGCTATTTCATTAGCAACTAAAAAAGGAACTGCTTTAGATTTATTTTGTGGCACAGGAACTATTAGTTTATTTTTAAGTAAATATTTTGATAAAGTAATAGGTATTGATATTAATGAAGATGCTATAGAGTGCGCTTTAGAAAACAGAAAAATTAATAATATTAATAATGTAGATTTTATTTGTGGGGATGCTAATACGTTATGTCAAGATTTAAAAGCCGATGTTATTTTTGTTGACCCGCCAAGAAGTGGTTTATCTAAAGATGGAATTAATAATATTTTAAATATTAAGCCTAAAGAAATTATTTATATTTCTTGTGATCCAATAACTTTGGCAAGAGATTTAAATATTTTAAAAGAAAAATATATTGTGGAAAAAATAATTCCAGTAGATTTATTTCCAAATACTTATCATGTGGAAAATATTGCTGTACTAAATTTGTGTTAGTTTCTCATAAAAAGGGAAGTGATAATAATGGAACAATTTTATTTAGAAATACCAACAATTGAGCGAAAGAATGAAATAATTGATTATATTAATGAGTTTGTTTCTTATGATTCGGATATTAATGGTATTGGTTATTTAGATAAAATATTAGAAGGATATACTTTTGAAGAGGCTTTAGAAGGCTGTTTAAATATGGAGAATGCAGAATATGCGAAAAAGTTAGGAAGATGCCAGTCAAAAACCTTTTTATTAATTAGAAAAAAAGATAATAAGGTAATTGGCACAATAAATGTAAGATGGAATTTACCTAAAGATATGAAATGGTTATGCAGCAATATAGGATATGGAATTAGACCAACTGAAAGAAGAAAAGGTTATAATAAAATTAATTTATATTTAGGTTTATTAGAAGCTCGAAAATTAGGATTAAATAAAGTTATGTTAGTATGTGATTTTGACAATTTAGGTTCAAGCAAAACGATCGAAGCTTTAGGTGGAAAACTAGAAAAAACAGAAATAGATCCATATGATGGAATGTTGACAAATGTTTACTGGCTTGAAGTTGATGAAACTATTAATAACTATAAAGAAGTATTTAAAAATAACATATATATTTAATAGAAAAATAAAATATATATATTATTTACTTTAAATTTTTTTATTAAACTGATATGCAAATTGACAGATATGGAAAAGAATCTCAAATATACATAAAATGTTATAAACTAGTAGAAAGACTAAAAAAAATATAAATAAAAAGAGGTGAAGCAAATGAAAATCAATTTAAAATTAACTATTTTATTTACAAGTATTATTGCTTTAATAGGTGGATTTTTAATATTTAATAGTCCTAGAAATTATGTTTCATTAGATATTAATCCTAGTATTATGATAAGTACAAATTTATTTGATAAAGTAGTCAAAGTAGAAGCTTTAAACGATGACGCTAAAAAAATTATAGAAGAAGAAAATTTTTATGGCAAAGATGTATCAAATGCTATTAATAATATTGTAAAAAAAGCTACAGATTTAGGATATGTTGATAAAAATGACGATAATGTTATTTTGGTTTCTACTTACTGCGATAATGAACAAAAAAGAGAAAAACTTCAGCAAAGTATTCATAAAAACTTGGATGAAAAATTAAATAATAATGGTATAAGATCATTAATAATTGACACGGAATTAACTGAAGAAGATGCGAAAAAAGCTAATGAATATGGTGTAAGCGAAGCTAAAATATTATTTGTTAAACAGGCTATAAATCAAAATCCTGATTTACAGTTTGAAGACTTGATTTATTTACCAGCTAAAGAAATTGCTAAATACATAGATGGTTATGAAGAGTTAGATAGTGGTAATCAAGGAAATAATAATGCTGGAACAAATAATCAAAATAATTGTCAAGGAAATTGTAATAATCAAAATGGTGGAAAACAATATGGAAAAAATAATAATCAATAGAAGAGGATGTAATTTTGAATAATATTTTAGATAAACTTTCTAAATCTAAATTTAGATCTAGTTTCAAATTAACTGCCAAAGATAAATTATATATCAAAGAAAAAGGCCTTTGATAAAATTAAATATATTGATGAAAAGATATCTAATAATTTTAATAAAAATAGGTTTTATAGTGTTGGGAGCAATTAATATTTTTTCGGCTAATTTAAAGTAGCTATTACGACTTTTTTAAAGTTACCCCTACGACTAATTTAAAGTGATGCCCACGACTTTTTTAAAGTCAAGATAGAGAGGAAAATATTTATGACGGAAGTTAATTATAATTATATTTTAAATAAATTATCTAATTCCAAATTTAGAAGTAGTTTTAAATTAAGTAAAAAATATAAAGAGTATATAAATGAAAAGGGTATGGAAAGAATAAAGAGTCACGCTTATGATTTTATAAATCAAAGACTAGCTCCAGCTTATATTCCAAATGATGGGAAGCAAACACCAATGAAAGGACATCCTGTTTTTATCGCCCAGCACGCTACCGCTACTTGTTGCCGTAGTTGCCTTTATAAATGGCATCATATTCCTAAAGGAAGAAAACTTACTGATAAAGAAATAGATTATATTGTAGATTTATTAATAAGTTGGATAAAAAAGCAGATGGTATGAGATTATAGCATCTGCAAGTTATTTTTTATTTTGATCTAAAACTTTTTGAACTTCATTAATTAATTCGTCTTTTTTAGGAATATAATAAGTATAAGTAGAGGCAAATAATTTATTTGAAAGTCCTCCTAAAGCGTATTCCATGGTTATTTCGTTTTTCCCCGTGCAAAGAATTATTCCAATGGTTTCGCCATCATATTCATCGCGCATTTCTTTGTTGTAATAGTTAATATACGTATTCATTTGGCCAGCATATTCGGGCTTCATATTACTAGTTTTTAAATCAATTAAGACATATGATCTAAGAATTTTATTGTAAAACACTAAATCTATATAATAGTGTTGGTTCCCAGGTAAAGTAATACGAACTTGATTTCCAACGTACATGAAGCCTTTGCCTAATTCTATCATAAATGATGATAGGTGATTTATTAAATTTTTTTCTAAATCACTTTCGTGTATTTGTTTATTTTCTTTTATGCCCAAAAACTCAAATACGTAAGGCTCTTTTAATATATTCTCTGGAGAAGTAATAGTTTGACCTTTTTGGGATAATTCTAATATTTTTTTCATATTTGTTTTGCCTTTAGTAAGCAATAGTCTTTGAAATAAAGAAGAATCGATTTGCCTTTTTAATTCTCTTTTTGACCATTTGCAGTCAATACATTCCTTTTCATAAAAAGACCTTTCAGCATCGTCTTCGATATAAATTAAATAACAATAGTGTGACCAACTCAATTTGCCAGCCAGTGGTTGGCAATTTTTATATTTTGTGTAAAATAGGCGCATATTTTGAAGTCCTGTGCGGCTAAAACCACTACCGAATTTGTTTGTCAGTTTTTTAGATAGTTTTAATAAAACTTCTTTTCCATATTCGGCGCGAATATTTCTATTTTGTTCATTTTCTACAATAATCTTACCTATATTAAAATAAGTTTCAACTAAAGTGTTATTGATTTGATAAGTCATTTTAGTTTTATTTTCTAAAATAACTTCAGCAATTTGTTCAAATAAAGTATTAACTACTTTTTCATTAATTTTTTCATTTTCTTTTAAATTATTCATTATAATACCTCCTCATAGCAATTATAACAAACAAACATATGTTTGTAAATAGTTTTAAAAAAATAAAAAAACTATTAACTAGCTTTCTTATATAATGTTAAAACTTTAGGTTTGCCCTTAATAACTGGAGTAAACTTTTCTTTTATTTCTGCTTCTTCTTGGTTGCTAAAGTTTGTTCTAACTATATAACTTTGAATAATTGCTTCTTTAAAGTTTTTTAACATTTTTATTTCTTCTTTTCGTGTCATAAATATTTCCCCCCTTATTTTAATTTTTCGATATCAAAATATTTTATACTTTTCTTATTCATTGTTGGATATTCATTATAGGTACCAATTTTAATATTATCATTAGAATTTGTAATATTTATTATATTAGCTATATGGCTAAATACAAATTTACCATAAATAAATTCCATTTCATTAATATCTTTAATAGCTAGATATAATTTTATATTGTAATAACCAGCATTATCAATCATTTCTTTAAGGTTAGAAAGTAGTGGTAGGGTATCAAAATTATCTAAAACAAGATTTAATTTATAATTATTTTCTTTAGTAATATTAATAATTTCGGTGATTAATATATTAGTAATACAATTTAAGTTACTTGTTCCAATAATAAATATTGCCGTTTTTTCTTTTAATTTACTTAAATCTATGTCATCACTACTTATAACATTTATTAAATCTTCACTTATTAAAAGTGAATTTAATTTTTGTCTAGCCACTGATAAAATACTCATCTTTGTTTCATAAGGCGCGAACTCGGTACTAGAACCATACATATAAATAGGATTAAGTGGTTCTAAAGTTTTAAGATAATTATAGAAGATGCCGCCAGTACCTTCATTATTAGTGCCTTTAGCCATCATTGCTAAAATACTACCTAAATTTATTTCTTCTTTAGAACCATTTTCAAATAAAGTTAAGGTAAGGGCGGTAAAATAGTCGGAAGCAGCATTATCCCAAAATGGGTCCATATTTGCATTACTTACAAAAATGCTATGGGCGATATCATTAATTATTTTTGTCGCTAAATTTTTATTGCCATCTTTATAGTAGGTGTATGGCAAGCTTAAAGGATTAAAGCCATTAGACTTACTAGTATTATTTAAGTTTAGGACTAAAACATCATAACCATTTTCTTTTAAAACTCTACCATAAGTTTTATAATATTCTTCTTTATTATCTAAAATTAAAAGATTTTCATTATTATCAATCAATTCTTCAACTTCTTTTAATAAAGTACTAGTTTTTCCACTTTCACTTTTACCAATTAATAAATTTGTTTTTTCTTTATACATATTATCATCTCCTCAATATTTTTTTATTTTTGTCTGGTAATTGTTTTGGGTTAAAGTTAATATCACCATCTTTAAGATAACTTCTTAAACAATCGATTTTTTTGATTTTTTCATTGATGTTTTGGGTCTCTTTTAAAAGTTCTTTCTTTTTTTCAAGCATTATTTCGTTGGTAAGTAGTCCTTGATATTTTTTGATTTCCTCTAGCGAAAATCCGGCTTCTTGCAAAAGCTTTATTTTATTAAAGTCATTTATTTGCTTATCATCATAATATCGATAACCAGTAAAAACATCGATTTCTACGGGAATAAGTAAGCCTAGACTATTATAATACCTAAGGGTTCTAACAGAGGTATTTAGTAGTTTGGCAAAGTCGCCTATTTTATATCGCATAAATCCTCCTTCCACTTAAACTATAACATTTACGTCTGCGTTAGAGTCAAGTCCTATTCTAATTTTAACAGAAAAAGTTAAATTTGTGTGAAATTTTGTTTTAAGATTGACAATAATCGTCAAAATTTTATAATATAATGTAAAGGAGGAAATGATATGTACTGTGAAAATTGTGGTAAAAAAGTTAAAGCTGAAGATAATTTTTGTGAAAACTGCGGACATAAATTAAAAAGGGTTAAACAAATAAAAAAGCCCAATATAAAAAAACCAGAAGTAAGTAAAAAAACTTTAGCTATTATCATTATTGCTTTAGCAATCGTTTTAGGTCTTATAAGTGCCTTTTTAACAGTTAGAAACATGTGTAAACCTGATGCTATTGCGCTTGATTATTTTAAAGCGATAACTAGTAATGATGCAGATAAAATTTATAGTCATTTAAATGTTCCTGATAAAGAATTTACTAGTAAAAAAGTTTTTGAAAGTATTATGGATGCTGATGACGAAGATGAAATTATGAATTATACGGTGACTAATACTAATATTAGTGCTGATAATTTAGAAGCAGAGGTTACTATTAAATATGTTACGGAAAATGGTACAGAAAATATGACAATTTCTTTAGTTCGTGATAAGACTAATAAATGGTTGTTTTTTGACAATTGGAAAGTTAATGATGAAGCAGAACTTGTGGAAAATTTTAAAATTAAAGTAGCTAAAGATACTGAAGTTACGCTTGCAGGAACTAAATTAACTGAAGATTATTTAGATGAAGAAGAATCTGATGATGAAACTGACGTTTATACTATTCCTTATATGTTTAAGATGGATTATCCAACCACGGCAACATACAAAGTTGGTCTTACAATTAATAAGACAGTAAATCCTTCTGGCTTTAGTAATAGGGAAACTTTAGATTTTAGTTTAGATGATTTAAGTGAAAAGGATAAAAAAACTATTAGTGAAGCTGTTTTGGATAAGGTTCAAAAAATATATGATGATGCAATAGAGGGTAAAAGCTATGATGAAGTGAGCAATAATTTTACTGATGATTTTGATACGGAAACTTATAATGATTTTAAGGATTTATTAAATGAAAGATTTGATGCTAATAATTTGAAATTTTTCGATGTTAAATTAAATAGAGTAAGTTTAACTGATGAAGGTGACTTAAATGTTTCATTTAAAACTAGTTATTCTTATGAAAATAATGGCCAAGAAAAAGCAAATGCTTATAGTAAAATTACTTTTGAAGATATAAAAGATTATAAAATAAAAGATTTTCAAAATTTTAAAACATATTTTTAAAGGAGGAATAATATGGCAAAATATTGCACTAAATGTGGTAAAAAATTAGAAGAAGGAGAAGTTTGCAATTGTGAAGAAATTTTGCAAACAAATAATATTGATTTTAGTGGAGGAATTACTAAATTAATTAATTTAATTAAAGGGCTTTTTACTAGTCCTGTTAAAACATTAAAAGAATTTAAAAATGAAAATAATTTTTCTCTAGCACTTATTATTACAGTAATTACAAGTGTTTTTACAAGTTTATTTGCTTTATTGATTGTAAAAAATACGGTGAGTTTAACTACTGATTATAGTTATTATGGGTTTGGTTATACGAGAGTAGTAGAAATACCTTATTTTAAATACTTTGTAATTTATTTAATACTTTTATTAGTGGCTTACTTTGTACAAGCACTTATTTACTATTTAGTGAATAATAAAATATTTAAAGTTAATTTAAATTATAAAGAGGCTTTTAATATTGTTTCGGCTTTATCAATTTTTGTTTTAGCCGGCGTTATTTTAGCTATTATTACAAGTGTCTTTACAATTACTTTATCAATGGTATTTATTGTTATTGCTGCTTTATTTAGTATAATTATTTTAACATTAATACAAAAAGACGTGCTTAAATTAAATGATACAAAAGCTATGTATAGTATTATCACGTATTATTTAATTACTGCTGTTGTTTGTTTCCTATTTATTTTGATTTTTAATTAGTTTTGATAAGCCTAAATCATTTTTCGGTGATTTAGGTTTTTTGGTGTGTTCTTAAATTTGATTGTTTTTAGAAATATTTATGTTTTGTTTAAACAAAATAATTTTAATTAGTTGTTTTGATTTATAACCGCTTTTTCTTGATAAAAACATTAATATTTTGTATAATTAATGTGGAAAATGGAGGCGCATTATGGAAAAATTTATGGAATTATCTAATGTATCAAAAGCTTATACAATTGGAGATAAACCTTTTTATGCTTTAAAGAAAGTCTCATTTACCATTGATAAAG
>CALVRT010000079.1 GCA_944358735.1 uncultured Bacilli bacterium
AGAAAAAAAGAGCTATTTAAGCCCTTAATTATTCATTTGTTTTGCTACTTCTTCAGCAAAGTTTTCTTCTCTTTTTTGCATTCCTTCGCCTACTTCAAGGCGGTACATAGCTTTTATTTCGCCACCATTATTTTTAACAAATGTTTTAACATTTATGTCACCATCTTTAACAAATGGTTGTTCTTCAAGACAAATTTCTTTATAGAATTTTTGAATTCTTCCTTGAACCATTTTTTCAGCGATTTCTGCTGGTTTACCTTCGTTAACCGCTTGTTCTTTTAAGATTTCTTTTTCTTTTTCTACTTCAGCTTCTGGTACATCTGCAATTTTTACATATACTGGACGCATAGCAGCTGCATGCATTGCTACATCTTTAGCCACATTTTCATCAGTACCTGTTAAAACTGTTAAAACGGCAATTTTACCACCCATATGGATGTACTCACCAAAAACTTCATTATCTTCTTTAACAACTCTTGAAAATCTTCTTAAGCTTAATTTTTCGCCAATTTTAGCTGTTTTTTGAGTAATTAAATCAGCTACTGTACCTTCAGAAGTTTTTAATTCCATAGCTTCTTCTAAAGTGTTAGCATCACTATCAACGATAACTTCTAAAAGTTCGTTTACTAATGATTTAAATTCATCGTTTTTAGCAACAAAATCAGTTTCAGAATTCACTTCTAAAATTACAGCATTATTATCTTTAATTAAGATAGCTGCAATTCCTTCAGCCGCAATTCTATCAGCTTTTTTAGCTGCTTTTGAAATACCTTTTTCACGAAGCCAATTGCTTGCTTCTTCGATGTCACCATTAGTAGCTTCAAGAGCTTTTTTACAATCCATCATTCCAGCACCAGTTTTTTCTCTTAACTCTTTAACCAAACTTGCACTTATCATAATATCTCCCTCTCTTTTATATATTTTTTTATAAATAAAAGGTGATTAAATCACCTTAATTTAACGCTTCAATAAGTTCTGCTTTTTTCATAGTTGAATAGCCTTTAACATTTTTTTCTTTAGCTAGTTCTCGAAGTTCAGCAACAGTTTTTGTAGATAAATCTACAGTGGCTTTTTTAGTTTCTTTTTTTGCTTCTTTAACCTCGGCTTTTTCTTCTTTAGCTTCAGTTTTTACTTCTTTTTGAACTTTTTCTTCTTTTTTAGGCTTTTCTACTTTTTTAGCTTCTTTTTTATCAGATGATTTACTATTCTTTTTTTCAAAACGTGGTTTTTTATCGTCTTTTTTCTTAACGGTTTCTAAAGCCTTTTTCATAATATCTTCTTTATCGTCTTTACGATTACCATTAGTATAGTCAACAATTTGACCGCCATTAGCTTCAACAATAGCATTAGCCATAACACCAACGATTAATTTAACGGCTCTAATTGCATCATCATTACCAGGAATAACATAATCAACCATATCTGGGTCACAGTTAGTGTCAACAATACCAAATACTGGAATATTAAGTCTACGTGCTTCTCTAATTGCGATTTCTTCTTTTGAAGGGTCAACAATAAATAAAGCAGCTGGTAATTTATGCATATTTCTAATACCAGAAAGTAAGTTATTTAATTTAGCATATTCTTTTTTAATACCAATAACTTCTTTTTTAGGTAATACTTCAAATAAACCGTCTTTTTCCATCTTTTCGATTTCTTCTAAACGTCTAACTCTTCTTCTAATTGTTCTGAAGTTAGTTAATGTACCACCTAACCATCTAGTATTTACATAGAATGAATCACTTCTTAAGGCTTCTTCTTTAATAGCTTCACTAGCTTGTTTTCTAGTTCCCACGAATAAAACTTTACCACCATTAGCGGCAATTTCTTTTAAAGCAGCATAAGCTTCTTCGATTTTTTTAGCTGTTTTTTGTAAATCAATAATATAAATATCATCTCTTGCGGTAAAAATATATTCTCTCATTTTGGGATTCCATCTTTTTGTTTGATGGCCGAAATGAACACCCGCTTCTAGTAAGTAGTTCATAGATACTACTGCCATTTTATCTTCCTCCTTTTCGTTATAACCTCTAAATCTTTCAAAATTATGCCACCTATCGGCACTAGGCATAAAAATTCAGATTTATGTAATTTAAAAAAGCCAATAATATTATATCATAATTATATGAATGTGCAAGTAAAAAATTGTAAAAAATTTAAAAAGCACGGCCAACCTGAGAAAAGCGACAAATTAGGTTAGCCGTGTGTTTATTATACTTATTAGATAGTATTTATTAATATATAGCATACTTATAGATACTATATACTAGTATATGTATATATAGCATTATATGTTCTACTATATATAGGGATTATATTGTTAATCGATATGGATTATTTTGCGAGCCATCACCTCCAGTGATTTTGACTGAAGATGATAATGTCACTACTGGTCTAGGACGATAAGATTCATAATCTGCAACATTTAAATGAACATCTCCACTATCTCCCATAATTCTATAAACATATCCTGTATCACCTGACCGTTCTGCAGGTGTTAGAGTCCAAAAATCATATGCATCGTTAGGTGTAGTCATATAATTACTGTCAAGTTCAGAATAACAACTACTATTAGAATCATAAGCATACAACCCAGTGCATAAAGGATTTGTGCTTGCTCTGACATATTCAGTTACATCTATTACACCAACTTTCCCTTTCCATTTTACCGAACTGGCTTGTTCGATATCCGTTTTTAAAGTTTGGGAGGAATCACTTTTAACCATTCCCACTTTAAAAATTCCTTCTGTTAACATTGACTTTGATTCAGCGCTAATATAAGTATTATAATATGTTGTATTTAAATACGTATTTAAATATGCTTCTTCGGTAGGCAATCCATAACTATAACTATCATCCACACTTCTTGGTAAAGAAGTTATCGGCTGCATATTCACATTATATAATGTACTTTTACTTCCCCAAATATTACATCCATACTCATTTGACGAACAATATCCTGTTCGTAAATACCTACCGCTTTCTGTATCATAAGGCTCTAAAAAATATATACTTGATGGGGCCATTATTTTAATGGTGTTCGTTTCAGTGTTTATGCTAATTATTTGCCATAAATTATTACTAAATCTAACATAATTATTAGGATTACCACCTCGGTATATATATAAATCTTCTTCATAAGCATCTTTATATAACCCATCACCTATTTCAACAACTGGCAGATTAATGCCACCCATATTTACGCCAACTTCAATTGAATAACTAGCACTAGCTTCATTAGTTCCATCACTAACTCTGGCTACTAATGTACCACTTTCAGTAAATGAAACTTGTTGATTTTGCGTCGCTGTTTGCCAGCTTCCACCATCTTTTTGATATTCATATATTAAATCTTCGCCTTCAGGATATGTGATAGTTACAGTTTTACCATTATCGATTTCTACCTCACTAAAGGTTGGCTTATCTAACAAAGAAGTACTAATTCCATTTCCTAATTGAAATGGATTATCACTTGTACCTTCTCCACTTATAATTTTTACATAACTTTTTAAATACAAAACAGGTCTTACACCATAAGAACTTATAGCTGTGGTTCCAGCTCCAATTGCTCCTGTTGTAGTATTGATTCCCCACACATTTGTCCTACTTCCACCACGGCCATTTATAAATCTGGGACTATTACTAGAACTATCAAAAAGCCAATTATAATTTTGAGTATTGTTATAACAAGAACTATTACTACTATAATCATTAGCTCTTGTACAGTTAGAATTAGTACTGGCTTTTACATAATCCGTAACATTTAAAAGCCCTATTTGACCTAACCATTTATACTTTTCTTCGCTTAACATATCGGTTTGCATATTGTCACTGCTACTAGCAGTTATTGTTCCAACATTAAAATAATGATTATCTATTTGCTGCTGGGCTAAAGAAGTTAGACTAGCATAATATTCTTCATTTAAATACTCATTCATACTAGAAACTTTATCTGGTAAAGCATAAGTTGTACTACTTGAATAAGTATCGCTTATTGAACTTACTTGATTTTCATTAATATCGTAAGTAGTTATATTACTTCCCCAAGCATTACACCCATTCGAAGGACTATTACAATAATCACTACTACGATTATTAGCCACATCAAATACATGACTAGATAAAGCAGAACTTCTAATTATTTTCATAGTTCCATCATTTTCTAATGAAATTATTTGCCATAATTCATTATTAAACCTTACATAATTATTTGGACTTGCTCCCTTATAAATATATCTTCCTTCTTCTGTAGTATCTTCATATAAACCGTCACCGCTAATAACAACATTATCTGTTAACTTTATTGAATCATCTAGTTCTGCTTCAGTAGTTAAATCTACTCCATTAGTCACTCTAACACTTATATCATAACCAGTTGACTGTGTTAACCCTGTAAATGTATAACTATTACTAGTTCCATTATCTATCCAATCACCGTCATTTATTTTAAATTCATATTTGCTTATTCCACTTTCCAGGTCACTTGCTGTAACTACTACTGTTATAGAATTTGTTGTACTACTGGTGCTTACATTCTCAATAACTGGAGGAGTGTCATCAGGCTTTTTAAATATCGCATACAATGTTACATCTTCTGTGCCCATAGTAAGTTCTGTTAAACCTTCTTCTGCCTGACTATTTGTATTCCAGCCCACAAAGTCATAGCCTTCTCTTTCAGCTGTATAACTTAAATCTATACTTTCACCTTCTGATATATAAGCATTTTCCGCAGTAGTACTTTCTCCACCATTAGTAGTATAGTCATAGGTTACTAAATGGTCGGTAGTTGGTTCGATTGTTCCCCCGCTATTTTGAGTAAATTCTAAATCTACTGTACTTTCACCACTTGTTCCTGATGCATCTCCTTCATAATTAGAATTATACTCGATTCTTACTTTTAATGTAGCTGTTGTTTCTTTATATAAAGTTTGACCTTTAGTAAGTCCTGTACTCGTTATTTTAACCGCTTCATTATTAGAATTAGTTATACCAAGTGTTTCTAGTTTAGCATCAAATGTCCCTGCATTTTCAACAATTATACTGTATTCTACATAATCGCCTTTTTCATATAAATTGGCCTCTAAATCAGCAGTTAAATCAGTATAATTATTTTTTACGTTTTCACCAGTTCCTCCGGTATCGGTCACATCAGCACTTATTATTTTAATATTCCAATCACTACTTATTTCACTTGTTCCAGTTATATTTAAACTAGTTTGAAAAGCGGCATAACCAACGCCCATTAAACAAATTATTCCTACTAATATCAGAATAATAATTTTATTGCGTCTCTTTTCTCTATACATATAGTCCCTCCATAAAATTATTACTCACGTCGTCATCGCATTATAATTATTACTTCAATAAATATTATAACACACTTCAAGTGAATTTGAAGTAATAATTATATAATTTTATTAGAAAAATTATGTGCGAGGTAAAATTATGTCAAATAAAACAGAATCAACTATGAAAAATTTAAAGAAAATTGTTAAAGAAAAAAATAAAACCCTTACTTCTTTAGCTGTTGAATTAGGCGTTTCCCAAGAAGTTATTAGCCAGTATATTAGTGGAACAATTAAACCGAAAACTAGAACAATTATTGAAATGGCAAAAATATTAAATACATCAACCGATTATTTACTTGATTTAACTGATAATCCAAATCCAGCTGATTTTAAGTTAAACACTAGTGAAAATGTTTTAATCAATAATTACCGAAAGCTTACCAAAGAAGAACAAATTAAAGTTGATGCTTATATAAGAGCAATTATTGATATAAAAAATAATAAATAAAAAAACTAATTCTTTGTGTAATAAAAATTACATTTGGGAATTAGTTTTTTAGTTTAGACGTTCTTTAATAATTGAGCTGGCTTTGCCCATATCATATTTACCTTTTAATTTTGGAGAAACTTCTTTCATTATTTTTCCCATGTCCCTAGGACTTTCTGGCTTTACAAGTTCAAAAGCCTCATCAATTATTTTACTTGCTTCTTCATCAGTTAATTGTTCTGGTAAATAAGCTTTTAAAATTTCAATTTCCGCATTAGTTTTTTGAATTAAATCTTCCCGATTTCCTTTTTCAAATTCCTTAATACTATCATTACGTGATTTAATTTCTTTTGTCACAACATTAATTACTTCATCATCCGTAAGTTCATGTTTTTTATTTAATTCTTCCATTTGCATAGACCCTTTAAGCATTCTAATTACTGATAACTTTTCTTTATCTTGGGCTTTCATTGCTTCTTTTAAATCATTTAATATTCTTTCTCTCACATTATCATATCCTTTCAAAAAAGGCAGCACCTTTATGCTGCTCTATCGTATCGTCTTGACATTCTTTCTCGCCGGCGGGTATTTTTTATACCTTGTTCTTTTTTCTGTTTTCTCCGAACGCCCGGTTTTGTATAATATTCTTTCTCACGAAGTTTTGCGCGGGAGCCATCTTTATCGTTTTTTAAACTTCTAAGTGCCATATCAATGTTACCATTGCGTACTACTACTTTAGTGCCCATAAACATACCTCCCTTCTTGTACAATTAATTATAACACTTTTTCCTTTATTTTTCAAACTTTTTTGTAATAAATATGAAAAAAGCGAGAATTTCTCGCTTTATAAAGTACAGGTGGTTTTCGTAATTGCCCGTCTAATAGCTGAACCAACAGCTTGTCCAAGTTCAAATAAAACACTAATACCACGGGCTATCGCATTAATAAGTGAAGCTGTAACCGCCCCACCACTTATCATTTTAAGTTCATTATCCGTTAACTTCATTCGTTACACTTAAGCGGCCGTAAAAAGCCGTCAACAACTCCAATGATAAAAGTTGCGATACCACCTATAATGGCGCCAAGACTAAATCCACTAGCACTGCCACCAATAACAGTTAATAATTCATTATCTGTTAACATTTTATTCCTCCTTTATAACATTAGTCTTAATTTGGCCGTTAGCTATTTCGATAAACCGGTCAAAAAGGTCTAAATTATCTATCCGGTGAGAAACAACAATAATTGTTTTATCCTGATAAGCTTTTAAAAGATTTTTAACTATTCGACGCTCCATACTAACATCAACCTCACTAAAAACTTCATCAATTAAAATGATTTCAAAGCCATGTAAAGCTCTAGCTAAAGCAATTCGTGCACGCTGCCCACCAGATAAATTAAAACCATTTTCTTCAATCAGGGCATAATAACCCAAACTATTGTTACCAGCAATCTCGTTAACTAAAGTCAAATTAGCTGAATATTGATAATTATTATCACATAAAGTTAAATTTTCTAATAAAGTTCCGGTAAACAAAACCTCATTTTGTCCAACATAAACAATACTACTATCAATAGTTTGTTTATCATAATCATTAATATCGATACCATCAATTTTAACTTTATCCTTTTCTACTTCATAAAATTTTTTAATTATTTTTAAAAGTGTACTTTTGCCACTACCGCTAGGACCGTAAATCATTATTTTTTCACCCTTATTAATCGTTAAACATATATCTCTTAATATTAAATGAACATCATCTATACTAAAGTTTAAATGATTAATTACAATATTTCCTTTTATTTTTTTGGTGATAAAATTAATAGGCTTTTGATAATAGGTTAAATCTAAAATTCTTATTATCGCTTCTCTCGCCTCTTTTAAATCTAAATCCAAATCAATTAGCCTTCTAAAAGAACTAGAAAAAGCAAAAAATAAGATAATATAAGTCAAAAATTTTCCAATTGTTAGCACCTGATTACTAATTAAATTAATACCAACAACAAATAGTAAAAACTGACTAAAAACATTAATTAATTCTTTAAATAAGTAAAGTTTATTATAATAAATATCTAATTTATAAGTAGAAGTAACTTTCTTTTGATACTTATTACAAAAAGAAGTTATGATTTTATTTTCAATACCTAGCCCCTTTATTGTCTCAAATCCTCTAATCGCTTCCGTCATATATGAATTTATTTCTGCTTTCTGAAAATTTTCAAAAAAAACTAAATCATTTATCCGTTTTCGGATTAATAAAAAGAATAAAGTATATAATACTAAAGAAGTACTTGTAACAACAAATAAAATAGGATTTAAGAAAAACAAAACAAAGGATAATAAAATCAATAATGGAGCGTCAATTAAAAAAATTACTAAACATTTACTAATCATGTTTTTAACAAAGCCTAAATCATTAATTCGACTAATTACTTCACCAGCGGTCTTACCTTGATAATAATTATATGGAAGGTTTATTATGTCAGCAAATATCTTTAAAGTTAGTTCTTCATCAATTTTTTTATTTAATTTTATCAGTATATATCCTTGCCATAACTCAATTAATATTTTACTAATCATTAAAAACAAAAATAGAGAAAAAAGTTTAGATAGGTTTTGATGATTTATGTTATCTAATACCAGTTGTAAGAAAAAAGCAGTCAGAATAGAAAGAACAGTAACAAATAATGATAGAACAAAAATCAAAATTAGATATTTTTTATTAGAGATAACCATACTTTTAAAAAAATTATAAATACTTACATGTTTAAATCTTGGTGGTGGTTTTATCGGCCGCATTACGATAATCACACCACTATAGATGTTTGAAAATTCTGACAACTTCATTTTCATGATTTTTTTAGCTGGGTCAGCGATTAACAAATAATCATTATAAACTTCATAAACAACAATAAAATGCTTATATGATTTATTTATTAGCACATTAGCGATAAAAGGTGTAGAGTATTTTGATAAATCTTCTATTTCTACTTTATAACCATTAGCTTCAAAGTTGAGCTGGTTTAGGACTTTAACTAAATGATAAGCAGTAGTTCCATTTCGTGTTGTTTTAAGCATATCATTTAAGTGGTTTAAACCGATGTGGCCCCCATAATATTTAATAATCATCGATAAAGAAGCTGCGGCACAGTCTTGAAGACCGGACTGCCTAACAAAAGGATATTTTTTTGTCATAATTCACCCTCCTATTATATATCATAGGAGTTTTTTTTAAAAAATCCTGCAAGAAATCGAAAAAAAATGAAAAAATTTTAAATTTCTTCAAAATGAGATTTTAGAAATTTAATTTAAAGTACAAAAAAAGTTATTTTTGGAAAATTTTAATGTTTTTTCCGCCATAACTTTTATTTTTTATTAAATTATAAGGACAAATTATATTTTCTTTCTCATATTCACAAACTAAAAGACCATTATCTTTTAATAAATTATTTTTTATAATTAGTTCTATCGCTTTAGAAATTAAATTATCATCATAAGGAGGGTCTAAAAAAATAATATCAAAATTTTTATTACATTTTTTTAAATAATTTATATAATCATCTTTTACTATAGTTATATCTTCTTTTATATTTTGAATGTTGTGTTTTAATGTTTTTATAACAATAGGATTATTGTCAACCAACACTAATTCTTTTGCTCCATTACTAATAGCTTCTAAACCGAGTGAACCTGACCCTGCAAACAGGTCTAAACAGCTACTTTCATCCAAATAAGGATTAAGCATAGCGAATAACGATTCTTTGATTCTTCCCATTGTCGGTCTTGTCCCTTTTATGTTATAACCATCTAATTTTTTTCCTTTATATTTACCACTTATGATTTGCATATTTTCACCTCATATAATAAAAACCCTTTTAAAGGGTTAAAAGCATAATGGTGCCGGAAACAGGACTCGAACCTGCGACCTGCTGATTACGAGACAGCTGCTCTACCAACTGAGCTAATACGGCAACTGTATTCATTATACCTTAATTTTATTTATTTGTAAATAAATTATGAAACAAGGAAACTAGAATATACTAATTTCCTTGTTTTAATATTATCATAGCAATAGTTGTAATCCCCTCACCAGCATTTGGCATTATTGTTGAAATAATAAAATCCATCGCAAATAAAGTAATTAAAATCGTACAAATAACTATTTTAACTAAATAAGGAATTTTTCGGTAAAGATTATCTAAAAGTGGAGCAATTAAATAAATAACCGCACACCCTCCAAGACCAAATAAAATTAAAACTTCTAAACATATTCGGCCATCTATATTCATAAAGAAACCACTATAATCCCACCATTTTAAATGATAAACAAATTCCAAATAAGCACTAACAAAATATTCAATAAAACCGCCAATCATTAATGATAAAAGGAAAACAAATAACGGTTTTTCTCTTATTTTATAAAGTAATATTAATATAGCGATCCCCCCGACTCCATAAATTGGAAGCCAAGGTCCAGTAAGCGTCCCTTTATTGACAAAATCACCAGTTCTAAATAAGTTTAAAGCAACTTCCCAGCACCACCCCATTATCGCAATTGTAAAGAAAATTAACACTAAACTTAAAACAGAATATTCCCGATTATAATCAATTTTTAACCATCTACGGATATTTTTCTTAACTAAACCTTCAGGATAAATATCACCAGTTTCCATTAACTTCTTATCATTAAATAAATTACTTAAACTTTCATCATTAGCAAGTAAATTTTCCCTTAAAGTTAAATATAAATTACCATAAGTCATTTGATAATATGGTTCAGTTATCAGTAAATTAGAAATATTTAAAGTAAGTAAACCAAGGATTTTCCAACCCAAAAATGATAAATCCAATTTAAAACAATTCCATTTTTGACCGTCCATCATTTGCCTTGATAATTTAAAGGCTTCTTTTTTACTTATACCAGGATTTTCAGCCAAAATATAAGGTATCATTAAATAAGAATAATATTTAATTACCCCACCAACAATCGTTAAACACCAAAGTAAAATATATAACTGTCTTAAAAACATTATTTTAACAACATTTAAAGTTTTTTTAACTCGGATAACAAAGAAAATTTTATCGATTGGGGTATTTTTATAATTAACTTTTTCAATAAAGAAACGGTTGCGGCCAACTTCTATGGTACTACTGATAAATAACCAGAAAAAGAAACCAACAATAAGACCGGTAAAAATTATAATACCACTAGCTATTTGATTATAAAAAAGTATTTGATTTAACCCATTTAACGTGCCAATAAAGAAAGAATTAGCCGAAGCAATATTATTAGCAAAAATAGCTAATATTCCTTTTGAGGCATTTGACGCATCAACATATGATTCAAAGCCGTTCAAAATGCTATCTAAAATATGAAAATTATTAATATAATTGGTAACTGTATTTTCTGCTTCCGTCCGAATATTAAAAGATACTAAATCATAACCTTCATTAATTAAAACAAATGCAATAAAAGCGACAATAACTGCCCTAAAATAATTATGTTTTAAGTTTTTTCTCGCTTTTTGTTTTAATTTTTTTCTTTCAATCATCGCAACCTACTTCCTATTCTCTTTTAAATTATAACATATTTCCTCAATTTTGACGAGTACTTGACAAGCGAAAATAAATTCGCTATAATCTTAAATAGTTTATTAAACAACGACGAAGGAATAGTAATAAAATCCCTTATCTATAGTGAGTCAGTGGTTAGTGGAAACTGAAGATAATATTTTATGAACGCGCCTTCCTAGTTTAAGCGTATTTCTGCGTTAAAGAACAAAGTGCATAGAACTTCTATGAAGTAAGGTGGTACCGCGAAAATTCGTCCTTATTTTATAGAAGTTTTTATATTTTAAGGAGGAGATTATGGAAAAATTATTTAATGAAGTATTTAAAAAATTAGGTTATGATGTAAATGTTAAAATTGTTAAATCAAATAATGCTGATTTTCAGTGTGATGATTTATTTAAACTAGCTAAAACTTATCATAAAGCACCAATGCAAATTGGCGAAGAATTTGCAAAAGAAATCAAAGAAATAGACAATTTTAGCGACTATTTTAACGATGTCTTTATTTCTAAACCAGGATTTATCAATATTAATGTTAGTGACAAATATATTTGTAATAATTTAAAACAGTTGATGGAAAAACCTATTTTAGGAAGCACTAAAGAAGATAGTACTATTGTCATTGACTATGGTGGACCTAATGTTGCTAAACCACTCCATGTTGGGCACTTAAGAGCAGCCATTATCGGCCAAGCCATTTACAATATTTTAAAATTTAAAGGTAATAACGTAATTGGAGACGTTCATTTAGGTGATATTGGTCTGCAAATTGGGCAAGTTATTTACGGAATTATGGAAGACTTTCCAAATACCGATTTCAAAGATATCGAGCTTGATTTAGACTATTTAAATGAAGCTTATCCAAGAATGAGTAAATTATGTAAAGAAAATGAAGACATAAAAAACAAGTGCGCTAAAATTACCAAAGACCTGCAAGATGGTGACCCTAATTATCACATCTTATGGGAAAAGATTAGAAAAGTTTCAATTGATGACATTAGAAACATTTACAACTATTTAAATGTTCACTTTGACTATTGGTATGGTGAAAGTGATTCTCATAAAGAATTTCCAGAAATGATGAAATTTTTAGAAAAACAAGGTGTTGTTAAAGATGATGATGGTGCGAAAATTATTGAAGTTAAAGAGGATGATGATAAATTTGATATGCCACCTTGTCTAATTCAAAAAAGTGATGGTGCTTATCTTTATGCAACTAGTGATTTAGGAACAATTTGGCAAAGAGCAAGAGATTTTCATCCTGACAATATTATTTATGTTGTCGACGGCAGACAAGGTATGTACTTCAAGCAAATCTTTAGAGCTGTTAAGAAAAGCCATATGTATGATGGCATCCTTGAACACTATGGTTTTGGCACAGTTAATGGTCCTGATAACAAACCATTTAAAACCAGAGCTGGTGGTAGTTTAAAATTAGTTGATTTAATTAAAGAAGTTAAGGATGAATTTACTAATATGCGTGAAGATAATAAAAGTATGGACTCCAAAGATATTGATAAAATTGTTGTCTCTATTTTAAAGTTTGCCGACTTACAAAACGATTTAGAACGTAATTATATCTTTGATATTAAAAAATTCAGTGAAGTTAATGGTAAAACAGGTCCTTATATTTTATATACTTACTTAAGAATTAATAAAATTATCAATGAAAATAATGGTAATTTATCTGATAAAATTTATAACGAAAGCGACAGAGCTTTAAGACTTAAATTATTAGAAGTAAGTAATGTTATTAATACAGCAGCTAAAGAAAGAAAACCGCATCATATTGCTACTTATTTATATGATTTATCAGTTTTAGCTAATAACTTCTATCAAAATAATCGCCTAGCTGATTTAGAAGGTCAAAATAAAGATGACTTTGAAATCGTTTTAAACTTCAATAACAAAGTAATTAAAACTTTACTTGACTTATTAGGTATTGAAATTCCTAAAAAAATGTAACTTAAAAGCTATATGGGGTGTTCATATAGCTTTTTATTTACTTTGTTTTTGACCGCTAAATAATTCTATTTTATAAGCTAATTTATCATAAGCAGCCTGCATTGTTTTAATTTTTTCCATTATTTTAGTTTGTTCATTTTTTAATAGTGTTATCCGTCTATCAAGAGTTTCATCACCTATTTCTAGTAAATCTAAATATTCCTTTAAAGTTGATACCGGCATTTGCGCACTACGCATACATTTAACAAATTCAATTCTTTTTAAATCATCTTCACTATAATCCCGAATACCACTACTATTTTTAGCTATTGGACCAATTAAACCTTCTTTTTCATAATAACGAAGTGTATCATTTGATAACCCATATTTTTTTGCAACTTCTTTAATCTGCATACAAATCACCTCAAATAGATTATATACCTTAAAGTTTACTTCAAGTCAATTATAAATCAATAATTTCATAATTATAATTTAAAGAATCAAAAAACTTAAACATATCATTCATATTTATGAAAATGGTTTTCGTATTAACGTTTGGGTGAAAACTAATGCGTTCTTCATTTATTATTTCTTTATCAATATATATTTTAATATCCTGGTCTTTATTGTTTAAAAGGCCAAAAATTGAAACAACACCTGGTTCTAATCCCATTTTTTCTTCTAAAGAATCAGCCGAAGCAAACTGTAATCTTTTTTCACCAGTTAAACTTGCAAGTTTTGTCATATCAACTGATTTCTTATCATCTAAAATTATTAAATAAAAATTTTTCTTTTTCTTATCTCTTAAAAATAAAGTTTTAGAGCGAACTCCGTCAACGCCTTCAATATACTTATCGGCAAATTCAGTGGTCGTTGCTGCCGGATGTGTTACAACTTCATAAGCTATTTTTAATTCATCTAAATAATTTAAAACTTCTATACTTAAATCCATAAACATTTCTCCCTTAAACTGGATATTTTTCTGTCAAATTAATAATTTCCTTTTTTATTTCTTCTAACATTTCTTGATTTTGATAATTTTTTAAGGTTTTAGCAATTAAATGCCCGATAGTGATAAAATATTCTTCCCCTAGCCCTCTAGTTGTCATGGCCGCAGCACCTAACCGAATACCACTAGTTATAAATGGTTTCTCTAAATCGTTTGGTATCATATTTTTATTAACGGTAATATTTACTTTATCTAAAAGTTCTTCAGCAACCTTTCCCGTTAAATCAGAACCACTTTTCACATTTAGTAAAAACAAATGATTATCCGTACCACCAGAGACAATTTCAAAACCTTCTTTTTTTAAAGTGTCAGCTAAAACTTTAGTATTTTTAATAACTTTTCTCGCATATTCTTTAAATTCTGGTTGTAGTGCTTCATAAAAACACTGGGCTTTAGCCGCGATAACATGCATTAATGGGCCGCCTTGAATACCAGGAAAAACCATTTTATCAATTTTTTTAGCCAGTTCTGCACTATTAGTCATAATAATGCCACCTCTAGGTCCTCTTAATGTTTTATGCGTTGTCGAGGTAACTACATCAGCATAAGGCATCGGATTTGGATGCAAACCAGCAGCAACTAGTCCGGCAATATGCGCCATATCAACCATTAAATAAGCCCCGCATTTATCAGCTATTTCTTTAAATTTTTTAAAGTCAATAATTCTAGAATAAGCCGAAGCCCCAGCAATAATCATTTTAGGCTTTTCTTTTAAAGCTAACTTCTCAACTTCTTCATAATTAATAAAACCATCAGCATCAACATCATAAGATACAATTTCATAATCTTGACCACTAAAAGACATTTTATGACCATGCGTCAAATGTCCACCATTAGCTAAACTCATGCCCATTACTTTATCCCCTGGTTTAAGTAAAGCTCTATAAACGGCCATATTAGCACTTGAGCCACTATGGGGCTGAACATTAGCATATTTACAACCAAAAAGTTCTTTTAAATATTTTTGAGCCTGACTTTCAAAAATATCAATATACTCACAGCCACCATAATAACGTTTACCAGGATAGCCTTCAGCATATTTATTAGTTAAGATACTTCCTTGTAAAACCAAAATATCTTTAGAAACATAATTTTCACTGGCAATTAATTCAATATTATTTCTTTGTCTATTTTTTTCTTTTTCTAAAGCATCTTTTAAAACTTTATCCATTTTTTCGCTCCTTTCCTAGAAACAAACCTAATATCATTATATCAAATTTTCCAAGAAAAAAGACACATTTATGTCTATTTTATATTATTTATAATTTCATTTTCTAAAACATAATTATTGTTAATTCTGTACCAAAAATTAAAAATAATCTTTTATTACTAAAGCTCATACTATACTATATGAATTTTTAATTACTGTAAGTCCTCAAAAATATAAAGCCTACCTTTTCTTTTTCATAAACTAATAACATTTGTGAGCCATATACTATTATATGATTTAAAAATATTAAATATAAAAATGGCGTCCATGAGAGGGTTCGAACCTCCGACCTATCGCTTAGGAGGCGATTGCTCTATCCAGCTGAGCTACATGGACACAACTTAATTATATCACAAAAAAAATAAGACATAAAGTCTTATCCAAAAATTGAGGTATTTTTATATACAATTTTAACCATTATTATAGTATCATTAACACCACTTAAATTAGTATAATTTTCTTTATTTTTATCTTTCCATTTAACTTAAAAGCTTATCAATTTCTTTTCTATTTAAACCTTCAATTATTATATGTTTACTATCATATTCTGTAATTTTAGATTTATCTATTTTAGACATAATTTGATTATAATCACCAACATGATAAATATTTTCCCCTTCATTAATACAAATAACTAACTGTATTCTATCACATTTAAGTTCTTTTTTATCAGGATTTTTAGGAAAAATACTTCTAACACTTTCAGTTAAAACATATGTGGCAGTAACTTTTTTACCGGTTTTGTTTAAAATGGCTTTAGCGTAATAAATATCAATATTTTGTTTATTATGTAGCCATGAATCAAATTCTAAAGGCTTTTTATTAAACAATAACGCTTCTTTTTTACTAATTATAAGAGGCCAAAAAGCTGAATATAAAGTTAATTCTTCATCTTCATTAGAAAGTACTTTTTCGCACATTTCCTTTAATACATCTTTATTAAAACTAATTACTTCATCATAATTATTTAAAAATTCTTCTAAAGACATAGCTTTATCATCAAAAACAATCTCACTATTCCAGTAATTTACAATTCTTTTAACCACATCAAATAAATCTTTTATTTCATTAACTGGTGCGGGACTAGGTAAATTCAAATTAATATAATTTTTATTGTAATCTACAGAAATACCTCTACCTATATGATTAGGATTATAAAGAACAAAGTTCTCATCTTCTATTTCGTCTAATACTAAAATCATTGCTTCATCATAATATCCACAAGCCAAATCATCACCTAAAATAATTTCAATAGGTAATTTCTTTTTTAATAATCCTTTTTGATTTATTTGTACATTTAAAGCCATTATTTACCTTCTTTCTCTAATTTTCTTTTTATATACCTAATACCTTTTTCAGCTGCTCGCTTTACTTCTTTAACATCACTACTAGCATATTTTTCAAAAATTGGTAATAGTTTAGGTTCACGATATTTAGCTAAAGCATCTAAAACGCCTCGGGCATTATAATCTTCATCAATAATTGACAAAAGAGGTTCGATAAACTTTTCGTCTCTCATTTTCCCGCACGCTCTAATAATATTATGTTTTATTTGTCTAACTCTTTTATCATCTGATTTTAATAATTTAATATATTCATCTACATATTTTTTATCATAAACATATTCCAGGAAAGTGCCGATCTGTGGTGGTACCGCATTATGTTCATCATCAATATATTTAAATTTATATATTTCTTTTATAAAAAACGGTATCAAGTCTTTATTACGATTATCATCTTTATAATATAAACAACTTATTAAAAAATTTTGTTCATTATCATAAATAGCTTTCTTATAATATTTTAAAACTATTGGTCTTGTAATTTCGGGATTATTTCGGCAAACCCAGTAATCGTCATAATGCCGTTTAATCTCAAAACCCATTTTTTCTAATTCTTCATCAAAATTATTTAAAACACTACCCTTACGTGCGCGAAGTTTCCATTTATCTTCATCATCGGCAGTAATTTTATCAGCTACATAAAGCCATATTTCATCAGGTACTTTACTCATATTATCATCTCTTTCTTTTATGGTCCAGCTTACGGATTTTAATACTTTTTTATCTTCTTCATCAAAGTTACAGGCAGATTACTTATACATAAACAAATTAATTATAACCAATTTAACCTTCGTTTGCTTCTTGGCATCTACATCAAATATAACTTTATCCCAAGCATCATAAGTATAATAATTTTCTTTCAATAACTTTATTATATCATCTTATAAGTTATTTATAAAGTAATATTGTTTTTATATTTTAAAAGACCGATATTATCGTTATCGTAAGTATAATACATCACATAATAAAAAAGCACAGTTACAAGGTCTAAAACCAAGTAAGCTGTGCTTGAACCAATATTGGGCAGGTACCTGCAAGCAGGGTCCTTCCTTAAATAGAATATACCATATCCTGATAAATTATTCAAGATATTTAGAAAAAAATAAGACATAAAGTCTTATCCAAAAAATCTTTTAATTTCAATTTCGGCATTTTCTACTGAATCAGAACCATGAACTAAATTTTCTGATTTATCTTTAGCATAATCGCCTCTAATAGTTCCTGCTGGCGCTTCTAGGCCATCAGTAGGTCCCATAATACTACGCATACCAGCAACAACATTATCACCCTGGACAATCATCCCAACCACAGGTCCAGAAGTCATATACTCTACGATTTCTGGGAAGAAAGGTTTATCAGCTAAATGAGCATAATGTTCTTTTAAAATTGCTTCATCTAAATTCATCATTTTCATATCAGTTATGTTATAACCTTTGTTTTCAATTCTTGTAATAATTTCTCCAATTAAACCTCTTTTATAAGCATCAGGTTTTGTCATAATATAAGTTCTTTCCATAAATATTCCTCCTATTTAATAAAACCTATCATTAATAATGCTAGCAAATTATAAGCATAACGATAAGCAAATCTTAATCTAAAGCCACATTTAACTGAAAATTCATTAAGGGCTACCCCCTTATCAACAAAACTAACAATCCAGCTTTCTAAATATTTAGGAACTGTTAAATTGATTGGGAACATATGCGCCCTTATCATATCTTCTTCTTTTTTCGTTAAATTAAAATTAGATTTTGCAGTTTCAACTGCTTGCTTCGGATGAACAAACACCGAAACAAAACGTTCCTTTTTACTACGCTTTTCAGGACTTAAGAAAAAGTCGTGTAGAAGACCTCCTCTAGCGACTTCTTCATAATCAAGTCTTAAAGCTTTAGCTATCTTATATGAATAATAAGATACTTTAATTGAATGGTCATAGCGACTAATGCCATGATGTTCAATTTTTTTTATTTTTAAAAATTCTTCATTTTCTAAAATATGTCCTACTAATTGTCTATATTGTAAGTCTTTTTGACCTTTCATTCCTTTTCACCTCAAGTACTTTGCCATTATAGCACATTTTTATGATTTTTTCAAATTTATTGTTCGTCAGTACTATTTTCTTCAGTACCTTCAATAGTTAAAGTTTCGCCTTCTGGCTGAATTTGAATAAAGGTATTACCATCATTTACCTTAATTTCTTTACCATTAGCATATTTATAAACCGTTTGGCTAGAGCGACTATCCTTCTCCCAAGTAATTGGTACAGCATAACCATCTGTTATATAATATCCTTCTCCTGTACCAATATTGTCAAGTTCTTGTCTGCCATAACTATCATAACTTTGATTAGCCACACTAATAACAATTATATTTTTAACCGTATATTGGTCTCCAGTTTCCGCATCAACATGAGGCTCACCTGACATACTACGCAAATAAACTTTATTTTCTTTATCGTATTCATAAGAAGTATCCGTATAATAAGAATATCTTATATAAACACTATCAGCTTTTTCTGCATCTTCCCGCTTTTTAAGACTAATTTCATCCACACTATAGTTTAAGAGTAAATCCTTGTTTGTGTCACGGTCATAGCCTTCTTCTTTGGCTTTTTCATTAATTAATTCCATGCTCGTAAATACCGTATGTTCAGTAGCCTTATTTAAAGTCGTATCACGCCAAAACGTACTATCATCAGTTAAGCCATTGATATTATCAACACCTAAACTTTGAATATCAGCTTTAGCATCCTCACTCCAACCATAATGAACATAAATCGCATCATTTTCTAAAGCATAATCCAAATAATATGGACGAGCACTTCTAACTGACCCAATTTTTTCGGTATCTTGGTCTTTGAAAAGAGACATAATACGCGTAATACCACCTTCAGCAATAATTTCATAGCTTAAATAAGCATCCTGAAGTCCGGCATGCGGCCAAGCCTCATGATTATTATTAATCATAACGGCGATTGGTCTTGTTTTGGAATCCTCATCAACTATCTTTAATTTCTTTTCAGGTTCGATTATTTCTTCTACTTTATCTTGATTTAAATAAAAATAAACACCAACACCAATTAAAGCAATAATTAATAAAAATATAAAAATTTTAAGTCCTTTTCTCTTTTTCTTATGTCTAGCTTTTGCCATCTTTATCCCACCTTTACTATTACCTAAATTATATCAAATTTTTAGATTTGTGCAAGTGTTTAAACTACCACTACTGTCAAGTATATGTCCATACTTACTTTTTTATGACAAATGAATAAACATTTTGGCCTTTTAAACTATAACTATTATTCAGCTCCCTAGCGTATAAAAAGCTTTCATCACCACCAGGCAAATTAGCCGCATTATATGCTCCAAAACTAATTAAAAGATTAATAACATCGTTCATATCCGCGCCTTTTGAGCCAGTCAAAAAGTTAAAGTCTTGCAAGTGGATAAGCAAAATAATGCCATCTTGTCTTTGGGCGATAATACTTTTAGCATTATTCGGCCAACCACCATTACCATAAACTTCGGCTATTTCACCATTAACTATTAAAAATGGTCCATAATCCGTACTAAAAGCTAATTTTTTAGCTTCTTCTTCGGAATATTTTCCTAATATCAAACGGCCAGCACTATCAATACCAATCGTCCCGCCACCAACGTTTTTCCTTGTATTATTCTCTATAATTTTCCCGTTATTAGTAATCAAACCACCGGAAGTAGCATTTAATGCTACTACATAATTATCTAAATTACTAGCATTTACTTTAGCCAAACTTAAAATACCAGGATTATAAATAGCTACCATTTGCCCTTTAATTCCATTTTCATTTATTTCAATAACTTGATAATCTTTGTCAGAATTATGATTTAAAATAAGCTCATCATATTTATTGGTAATCATTCCTTTATCAAAGGTAATTTTTGAACTATCTACATTAGCTAAAGGTTCTTTTAAATAATTGTTACTTAATTGATTATTAATCGTATAATCATTATACAAAAGCCCGGCTAATGATTTATTATTTGTAATTATATAATTACGAAAGCCCGGCCAAGACCCATATAAGGTAAAAGCAAAAAATAAACCTAAAACAATAATAATTAAAGCAATAACGATAAAAATCTTCTGACCTCTAGTAAAAATACCTTTTTTCTTCTCTTCAACTGTTAAAATTTCAACTTCATTTTTATCTTCAAAGCCCTCAATTTCTAATACTTCAACTTCTTCGTTCACCCTTCATCACCTTTTCCAAAGTACTTTCCATCTTTATCGTAATCGATATAATCTTCATACTTCACAACGCTTAAATTCTTATGTTCAAGGGTATCGCTAATATAATAATTAGAAATAGCTTCATAATTAGCTCTAAAAAGCAAACAAGTACTACTAGCTTTAGCGTCTTCGTAATCTTTATCACATAGTTTTTCAAGTGTCTCGCTTGCCTTGTATAAGTCATTCATCGCGGTCATATAGTATTCATAGTCTTCTTTTGTTAAATTATGGTGATAGTTAAGGCTTTTATCGAAATTCACTTTAAAACTATCATAACTTGTAATTATTTCTTGTTTATCAGCTGAAGATATTTCGTCTTTTACACTGAATAAACTAAAGAAACGATACAGTAAAAAGATTATGATAACTAAACACATTAAAATTATAATTATTATAAGTTTTTCCCTTTTCATTCTGCCTACTCCTTACTATTAAATATACCAAATTATTCTCTATTTGTAAAGAAAAAGATTAGCCTTCTAAATAGGCTAATGCTTCTTTAAATGTTTTAACAGGAACAAGCTTGATATCATAATTTTTTTCTTCTTTTACTTTTTTGGCCTCTTTATAATTTTCCCCCGCCGGAACGATAAACACATCTGCACCTTTTTTAACCGCACCAATTAATTTATATTTAATACCACTAATCTCCCCAACATTACCACTCGCATCAATAGTTCCAGTTCCAACAATTTTTTTACCATCTGTTAAATCAATATTATTTAAATAGCTATATAAAGTAAGCGTTAACATTAAACCGCCAGATGACCCTGATTCCGAGTTTTTAAAAGTTATTTCTATAGGATGGTCTGATTCAACATCAAAAGTTTCTGTAACTAATATACCGATTTTTGGCTCTCCTCCTGCATCAATTAAAGTGGCATGTCTTGTTTTTTCTTCATCATCATTTATAACTTTAAGGGTTATTTTATCACCAATATTTTTAGTAGACAATAAATCAAATATTTCTTGTTTATCTTTTATTTTTTTACCGTCAACTTCAGTAATAATATCGCCCACCTCTAAATCGGTATCAGCTTCAGGATAAACAAAAGTTACATAATCTTTGGTATTTTCTTTACTATAATCGATATTGGAATTTTCATAAGCCACCATTAAAGCCGTACTATTAGCTTCTTTAAGCAATAATTCATTACGAAAACGCTGGTCCTCGATACTTTCAACTCCGCCAGTTACTTCTTCAGTGCTTTCAATATCCCAGTTATTATTTACTAGGGCAATTAATAGAAGCGGGATAATCCCATCCATTTCCGTAACATAAGCCATATTTAAAGACCCCTTCATTTCCATATTTTCGGGCATTTCTACTCTATCAGATGTATCAATTAGCCCGCCAGGCGCGGATATATAATAAGGAAGTTTAAAAGTCATTAAAAAAATCAAGACGATAAAAAGAAGTAAGGTTTTATAATTTTCTTTTATAAATGTTTTTGTTTTTTCATATACTTTATTAACCATATATTAGTCCTTTCTATATTTAAAGATATACTATTAAGGTGAAATTTATGAAAATAATAAGTGTATTAATTATGACAATTTTAACATTTATATGTTTTGAAATATTAACAGCATCACAAAGTATTATCGATTCTGTTTCTTTTGCATTATATATTTTTAAAAATAATATTTTTCCGTCATTATTTCCTTTTTTTGTTCTATCACAGTTAATGATTAAATACGGTCTTCCCGAATTTATTGGCAATCTCCTAAAACCTCTAATGAGTTTATTTAAAATTAAAAGTAACTGCGCTTTTATATTAGTTATGAGTATTATATCAGGAAATCCGGCTAATGCCAAATATACTAAAGAGCTTTTAGATAGCGGACACATTAATGCCCATGAAGCAACTAAAATTCTTTGTTTTACTTGTTTTGCCAGTCCCCTTTTTATATTAGGTACTGTTTCTTTAATGTTTTTAAACAACAAAGAAGTTGGCCTTTTAATTCTTTTATGTCATTATTTGGGCAATTTCATTGTAGGTTTACTTATTAGAAATTATCACCCAAGTCCTAAAGAAAAAGAAAAAATTAGTTTAAGTCAAGCTATTTTAAGTATGCACCAAAAAAGAATTAGCAACAAGGAAAATTTTGGCACCATTATTACTAACTCTTTAATTAGTAGTATTAATACCCTTCTTTTAATTTTAGGCGTTATGACTATGTGTTTAGTTATCACAACTATTATTGACAATCATATTAATTTAAATAGTGTTTTACAAAGTATTTTAAATGGTTATATTGAAATGACGCAGGGAATTAAATATATAAGTATGGAAGATATTCCTTTAAAACTAAAATGTATTTTAAGTGTTATGATATTATCTTTTGGCGGTTTATCGGTACATATGCAAATAGTAAGCATTATCAGCGATACAAAAATTAAATATTTTCCCTTTTTAGTGTGCCGAATAATTCATAGTCTTATTTCTGGATTACTAATGTTTTTAACCTTTGATTTATGGATAAATTTATTTTAATAGTTAAGTACTAAATTAAAGGGAATACCATCTCTAAAATCACTACTAACGACATTATAGTGAATAGCTAAAAAGCAGCTTCCATTAGAACAACTATTTTCAAATGGGTTTTCAGCACTAATAGAAGTATCATTCGGCATCTTAAACGTCCGGTTACCAACTCTTATAATATTATTAGCTGGGTCAACCACAATATCACCATTCGTTAAACGACAGGTTGTTCCGTCATAGTTATTAACCTGAACGCCATCAGCAAGTTGCTCGTTTATGGCTCTAGCAATTAAAGCATTTTCATTTTTAACGGTTGTTTCTAAAGAAGAAGAAACATAAATGTTTTTTAGTTCCATTACCACTTCAAAGAGAAATATTGTAACCACCATCATTAATGAAAATGATGCCAAGAGTTCAACAACGGTAAAACCTTTATTATTTAATTTCATTTTCCTTCTCCTTTCTAACACTGACCTGTAGTAACTTCCGTGATTTTGCTACCATCAAATATATTAGCGTCCTCACTAACTTGCCACTTATCAGATACTTTAACAATATCTAAATTTTTCATATCACTAAAAATACCATCTATTTTTTTAACTTTGTTTGTATCAAAAGAACATAAATCAAGAAGAGGAAGAGCCGTTCCATTAAACATATTTTCCATATTAATGACTTTACGTGTATCAAAGCCATCGATATTTAATGTTTCAAGACCAGAGCACCCCGCAAACATCGAGTTCATAGTTGTTACATTTTCGGTAATAAAATTACTTAAATCTAAATTACTTAAACCACTGCCAGCAAACATATAACTCATATCAGTTACTTTAGTAGTATTTAAACCACTTAAATCTAACGTTTCACTTGTTAAACTGGTACAATTTTGAAACATTTTACTAGTATTAGTAACTTTAGTTAATATTAAATCTTTTATTGTTTTTAATTTTGAGCAACCTTGAAACATGCCTTCCGCATTTATTACTAAATTAGTGTTAAGATTGTTAAAATCAACCGTCTCAAGGGCTGTAAACCCCGCAAACATATAAGATGAATTATAATTAGCGGTTACTCCACCATTACCACCAATATGTAAAGTCGTATTATCGGTAATCCAATATAAAACACTTTTATCACCTTTTTCGGAAATATCTATAGCGTTATCAGGTGCACTAGTTACGTCATCTTCAAAAACAACACTAGTAATACTGCTTTTATCAGCATGAAAATCTTCATTAGAACTAGAACCCCAGCTTTTCATTATCCCACCACTTATTGGTGTAGCTACATCATCATAAGTAATTGTTGCATAAGTACCATCTTCAAATTGACCGATTAACCGGTTATTACTCTCCTGTTTTTCTAATCTATTCAAAAAAGTTTTATAACTAGTAGTAAATATGTTAGTATCACTGGTATCAATAGTTTTAGGGTCATCTACCGCATATATTAAAATTAAAGTTTTAAGGTTCATAGCATTAGCTAAATCATCACAACCAGAAAGATTTACAGCATCAGCTATATTCGCATTACATGTACCATCTTGAAAAATCACCAAATAAGTACTATCACCTATTTTAGCTTGTAAAGCATTTGGGCTAGTTTCATTAGCTATAATATATTCTTTCATGGTATTTAAGTTATAAATACCTTCTACTGTATTATAATCATAACTATCTTCATAACTATTAAAAAGGTTTTTAAATTGAACAAATAAAAAGACTAAAACTGTTAATACAAAAGTCGTAACGACTAATGATTCTACTAATAAAAACCCCTTATTATTCATTTTTTTCATATTTTTTCTCCTTTTAAATTGTATTTATCCTAAATATATTATATAATAATATCAGGATAAAAGCTAGTCCTTAATCAAAAAAGAATAAAAGGAGTGAAATAAATGATAAGAACTTTTGACTTTCAAAAAATGCCAATAGTTGATGTTGTAAATGAGATTTTAGTTGATGCTTCAAAACGAGGCGCGAGTGATATTCACTTTGACCCTAGGGAAGGACATATGATAATTCGTATTAGAGTTGATGGACAACTAATGGATTATGCGGATGTACCAAACGAAATACGTGATTATCTAATTACTCGTATTAAAACAATATCAAAAATGAATATTACTGAAAGCCGGTTACCTCAAGATGGTTCAATAAAAGGAACTTTACAAGGTATTAACCTCGACCTTCGTGTATCATCACTACCGGTTAACAATGGTGAAAAAGTCGTTATTCGTATTTTGGATTACTCAATGAGTTTGGCTGGTCTCGAGCAACTAGACTTTAGTCAAAAAAATTACAAAAAATTAATTGAAATGATTAACGTTCCTAATGGAATTATTTTAGTTACCGGAGCAACTGGTACTGGTAAATCAACTACGGTTTACTCTATTTTACAATATTTAAATAAAACTGAAACAAATATTATCACTGTTGAAGACCCAATTGAAATGGATATTGAAGGTATTAATCAAGTTCAAACTAACAGTAAAATTGGATTAGATTTTGCCACGGCTTTAAGGTCTATTTTAAGACAAGACCCAAATATCATTATGATTGGGGAAATCCGTGACTCGGAAACAGCTAAAATTGCCGTTAGAGCATCTATTACTGGGCATCTTGTTCTATCAACAGTCCATACTAATAATTCATTAAACACTATTGAAAGATTAATTGATATGGAAGTTCAAAAATATTTACTTGCTAGTGCTTTAGAAGGCGTTATCTCACAAAAATTAGCTAGAAGATTATGTCCTAAATGTAAAAGAAAAAGACCAACTACTGATTATGAAAGAACAATATTTAAATCTGTTTTAAATAAAGATGTTGAAGAAATATATGATAATGAAGGTTGTGAAGAATGTAATGATGGCTTCCACGGTCGAATTGCCATTCAAGAAGTTTTAAGAATTAATCAAAGAATTAGAGATGCTTTAAGTGATAATGTTAGTAAAGAAGAACTTCGAAAACTTGTTTATAGTTCAGATGTTACTACCCTTCTTCAAGATGGGCTTGAAAAAGTTGTCAATGGTGATACAACCTTTGGTGAAATTCTTAAATTAATTGAACTTGATGATTCTGAAAATATTAGTGATAACGATGGCTTTGATTTAAAACAAGCTGTTAATATGTCAATTGAAGCTAATAACGCTAGAATGAATAATTATAAACCTGATACTAGTAGTATAAATAATAATCCTAATATTGAAGTATTATAAAAACTTTAGACATTAAATCTAAAGTTTTTTAGTATATAATTTTATTCGATTACATATGGACTAGCCTCTGTTCCTTCACCTGATAAAGTGATATCAGATGATAGATAGAGAGTTGGGGCGACGCCGTAGCTACTGTCGAGAGCGCTACTACCGAGCACGAGATAACCTGCAGTGCTACTGCTACCGCAGACAAAGAAGACGTTGCTAGAGGCACTGGCATTCGGAGAAATTGTCCACATATAACCTCCGGAAGGTACTACACTATACATCCAATTGGTTGTTAAACAGGTTTCTCTATTATTGTTATTTAATTCAACTGTTTCACATTATGCGGTATTCGTATTGGCTCTTAAATATTCGGATGCAGTTATTAAACCTACTTTTCCGTTCCAAAGTGTTCCATTTTCTGAAGCTATTTGAGCTACTAAATCATTATTACCAGATGTTACTGCTCCGATACCAAAATTATGAGACACCACTTTATCATTATATGACAAACCTTCCAAATACTCCCCATTTAAATAGGTATTTAATGTTGCTGGTCTTGTCCAATTATTAGAACCTGTATCATCCCAAGTCATATTTCCAATACTCTCATTTCTCATTATTTTTATGGTATTATCTGATTCTACTGATATTATTCTCCAGGTTTCTCCGCTAAAAGTTATATAATTATTGGGATTTGCTCCTTTATAAAAATATCTTCCACTTTCATAGGTATCGGCATACAAACCATCACCCGATGTTGTTACTAGTTCTTTTAATTGGTCGGAAGCTGTTTCAGTTTCTTCTGGTGGAGTAGCCCCACTAGCTTGTTCATAATTTAAAGTTACAGTTATATTACTTGTTGTATTTCCTGGTTGACTAGTAACACTATCACTATAACTTACTTTTACTACTAATTCATCTTTTGCTTCTTGTAATAAATTATCTCCCTCACTCATTCCACTTGTTTCAAATACTATAGCTGGATTATTACTATCACTTATTTCTATATCAATAAGTGTGGCATCTATATCTCCCCTGTTTTCAATCGTTACGGTATATAAAGCATAATCTCCGGGTTTTGATAACCCTGTATGAAAAGATGCATACATTCCGTTTGTATTATCATAACTTGGTGCTTCTAAATCTGTTGCTCCATTAAGTTCACTCTCAATATTAGTTATTCTAACATCCCAGTTACTGGTAATATTACTAGTACCAGTAATATTTAACTGACTATTAAAAGCAGCATATCCTATCCCCATTAAGACCAATACTGCACATAAACTAGCAATAATTATATTGTTTTTTCTTCTTTAACTCATAGTATCCCAACCTTTTTTATATTATTAACCATATTTTTTTAATTATTCTAATTAGATTTTAGCCTATAGTTTCACAAATGTCAATATAAAAAAGAGGACTTATAATCCTCTTATGCCTATTTATCTTGTTTTTATTAGTAATTATATTATATATATATTTACATTTTTTTACTTAATTTTTATATAAAATTCAGATATTAATACAGCATTTTCTCTACTTTACCATCTTTATAAATAGCTAAAGCATTACCTTCTTTATCTAAATATAAGACTTTACCACTATTTTTAAGTTTCTGACCGTTAATTATTTTAAACTTTTCTTCATCATTAACAAATACTTTAGGAATATCTAAAACATCTTTAATATCTAGTAATTTATAATTATCATTTAAAAAGTCCTCTAAAGTAATAGCTTCTTCAATAGTAAATTTTCCTTGTTTTGTTCTAACTAACTTACTCATAGCGCCTTCAGTATTTAAAGCATGTGCGATATCATTAATTAAAGCTCTAATATAAGTACCTTTACTAACTTCACATTTAAAGGAAAACACTGTTTTATCATAATATTTATAATCAGTAAGACTTATATTATAAATTCCCACTTCTTTTTTAGGCAGTTTTACAGGAATATTTTCTCTAGCATATTCATAAAGTTTTTTTCCATTAACTTTAACAGCTGAATAAAGAGGTACTTCTTGTAAATATTTCTTTTTAAAACTTTTTACAGTTTCGGCTAGTTTTTCTTTAGATATTTCTTGATAATTTTCTTCTAATACTTTACCAGTAATATCTAAAGTATCAGTTTTCAACCCCAAAATAACTTCCGCAATATAACCTTTTTTAGTACTAGTAAGTAGTTCACAAAGTTTAGTTGCCTTTCCTATACATATAACTAAAACACCAGAAGCAAGGGGGTCTAAAGTTCCAGTATGACCTACTTTTTTTGTTTTTAACTTTTTAGATACAATATTAACAATATCTCTACTAGTATATCCAGCTGGTTTATTAATAACTAATAATCCATTATTTTCTGATTTCAAATGTCGTTCCTTCTCTCGTATCTTTAATAATAATGTTTTGTTCTTTTAATTCATCTCTTATTTTATCAGCTAAAGCATAGTCCTTATTTTCCTTAGCTTGACTTCTTTCTTGTATTTTTTCATTTATAAAGTTAAGTAAATCACTATCAATATCATCATTTTTTAATAAATCTAAAGATAATACTTTATCAAATTCTTTAATTAAATATAGTTTACTTTTACCAGATAAATTAGATTTTAAAGTGTCATATAAAGTAGTTAAAGCAAGGGATGTATTTAAATCATCAGCTAAAGCTGCTTTAAATTTATCCAAATATTCATCAGTATTTTCTATATTACCTTCATCTTTAATATTTCTAACTTTACCAAGTAATTTATTATAACTTTCCCTTGCATTATCTAAAATACTATAGTCAAATACTAACTGCCTTCTATAATGCGAAGATAAACACATAAAGCGAAAGATAAGCGGGCTGTAACCTTTTTCTTCAAGCGTACTAACCGTTAAAAACTCTCCTTTTGATTTACTCATTTTACCATTCTTATCGTTAAGATGCTCGGTATGAAACCAGTACTTGCACCATTTGTGACCTAAATAAGCTTCTGACTGGGCGATTTCATTAGTATGATGCGGAAAAATATTGTCAACCCCACCACAATGAATATCAAGATATTCACCTAAATATTTAATGGATATCGCACTACATTCAATATGCCAACCCGGATAACCATAACCAAATGGACTATTCCATTTAAGTTCTTGGTCGTCAAATTTACTTTTCGTAAACCATAAAACAAAATCCCCTTGATTTTTCTTATTTTTATCTTCTTCAACACCTTCTCTTACGCCAACAACCATTTCATCTATTTTATGATTAGTTAAAGCATAATAATCATCTAATTTACTAATATCAAAATAAATATTACCATTAGATTCATAGGCATAGCCTGTTTCTAATAAACTTTCCGTCATTTTAATATATTCATCAATGCAGTTCGTAGCTGGAACAACAATATCCGGCCAGCGAATATTTAATTTCTGACAATCTTCTTTAAAGGCATTCGTATATTTTTTCGCAATATCCAAAACAGTTGTATGCTCTCTTTTCGCTCCTTTAAGCATCTTATCGTCACCACTATCAGAATCACTAGTTAAATGTCCGACATCAGTAATATTCATACATCTTTTTACCTTATAACCTAAAAACTTTAATGTTTTTTCTAAAATATCTTCGCTAATGTAGTTGCGCATATTACCGATATGAGCATAATGATAAACTGTTGGTCCACAAGTATATAAAGTTACTTCATCTTTGTTAAACGGAATAAATTCCTCTATATTATGCGTTAAAGTATTGTATAATTTCATTTAATCACCTAATTTCTTCTAATACATTATATCATTTTAAAAGAAAAATATAAAGAAAAAGGCCTAATAAAAGCCTCTAATTTTTTTAAATTGTTTAGCCTTAACTTTTAAATCTTGATTACCTGGATTCTTACTAGCTAAATGATTAATAAAGCCTCCTACAGCAAGTGGTTTACGGAAATCAAAGCTCCGGCGTCTTTTATTAGTTCCGGCCACAATAATAGGAAAATGAGAATTTTCTTCTAACTTAACTCTAATTCCTTTAAAATTAGCTTCACTATTTCTTTCAATAACACGTTTCCACTGTGTCGTTAAAAGAAAAGCCTGGGTATCTTGATGTAAGCATTCATCTTGATTAAAACTTTTTTCAACTTCTGGTCTAATAATACTTTCAAACACTTCTTCAGATATTTCCGCATTAGGATTTAATTTCTTCGGATAATATTCTTTCTCTCCGATAGCCACAAACATATCGCTCATCCACTCTTTATAAGATTTAAATTTATCTTTAGAAGCCTTAACACATTTAATTTCGCCTTCTTCAATATAATCATTTAAATATCCAGTATTTTCCCGAAGTTTTATCCAAGAAGGATGATAACGAACAATATCATCAGAAATATGTTCGGGTAAATCGGATAATTTTTTAAAAGCCCTAGCTTTATCTCTAGCCTTCCTTATTTTTTCCGTATAACGAATAATTTGTTCTCCCATTTTATAAGGATTAGTAAACTTACGGTTATCAATTCTAATATACTCAATATTTCCATTTTCATCTAATTTAACTCTTGCGGTTTCCTCACTTAAATAACCCAAATTATGTAGAAAAGTTTCTAAATCTTTCATTTTCATCACCGTCAATTATTATACTAAAAAAAGCGGGTTTGTCAACCACCATTAATTCCTATGAAAAAAGCGCATTATTAAATACGCTTTTAACCTTCTTTGCACTTAATTTACGGTCTTCGAACTGATTATAATCCGAAGTTTGCAATCTAAACTAAGAAAGGAGAAGAAGGGACATATGTCCATAAACATAATAGCACAAAACCACAAAAAGTACAATAACATACATAAAAATTTTCGGTTTTTTTTCAAAAGTTCTTGCATAAAATAAAGTAATATGTTATGATATAGAAGTCAAAGAAATCCTGGACCCTTAGCTCAGTTGGTTAGAGCATCCGGCTCATAACCGGACGGTCGGTGGTTCGAGTCCACCAGGGTCCACCAAACTATGCGTGTGTGGCGAAATTGGTAGACGCACTAGACTTAGGATCTAGCGCCTTACGGCATGGGGGTTCAAGTCCCTTCACACGCACCAATAAGTAACTAACCCTTGATGCATCAAGGGTTTTTATATATTTTTAAATAATTATTAGAAATGAGTGTGATATATAATGAATAAAACATTAATGAAAAAAAACAAATACAAAAAATATCCGAAGGATGTAATAACTATAAATATGCGCATAATTCCAAACATCCTAAATTTTCATATTTAGGAAATTGGATAGAAAAAGAAAGCAATATTTTTAAAAATGAAGCTAATAAAAAGAACGGAAATAAACCCAACTTTAAAAGAGGTGAAATCATTCGTGTAGATTTTGGCATTAACATAGGCTCTGAATTATCAAATACGCACTTTGCGATTGTTTTAAATGACGATGATAATAATAATGTTGATAATATAACTGTTCTTCCTTTAACATCTAAACCCGGATACAAAAGATTATATGTTGGAGATATTTTAAAACCATTTAATAAAAATGGAAAATATAGTAACAAAGGATATGCACTAATAACACAAATCACAACAATTAGTAAAAAGAAAATATTTAAAGATAACATTAATTGTTATTGTGATGGAACAACTTTAGAAAAAATAGATAAAGAAATCATTAAGTTTCTTACAAAAAAACTGGATATTACTTAATTGTAATATCCATACGACTGCAAGAGTCACAGTAATTCGGCCATCGCCGATACGACCGTAAAGGTCACAGTTACGTACATTGTATAATGTACTTCAAAAGCATTTGCTTTTATGAACAAATAATATCATAAAATATATTACTTGTCAAATTTATTTTATGCAGAAATATTAAAAATATGAACTATTACTAATAATATAATACAAAAATAGCACTTAATTATAATATATATGGCTTTTCCTTGCCATAAATAATATAAAGTATCACATTTTTTATTAATAATCTATCAAAAATCACACATAATAAAAATATGCCACTATTAAGTAGTGATATTTGAATTTTTAAAGAATTTTATTGGTAAAATTATTGTGGTGATTTGAATGAGACTTAATATCAAGAATTATACGCGAGGCGAAACAATGAAAATAATTAGAGAGTGGACAACGCTTACGCAAAAAGAATTTGCTAAACGTTTAGGCAAATCTAAAAGAACAATTGAACAGTATGAAGCTGGTACTGTCAATTATGGAATTGATATTCTTAAAAAAATATCTAAAGAATTTAATATCGATATTATTTTTGAAAAGAAATAACCTAATCATCTAAATAGTAATTAAGTAAAATATCAAATATTGTATCAACTACATTAGTATTCATTGATGATGGGTATTTTTCTTTTAATGGTTTTAACAATGAAAACAAAGTTTTTTCATTGTTTTTATTTTGGATACAATCCCGAACTAAAGCTAGGCATTCTATTAATACTTCCTCATTAGGCTCGTTAAGACAAAAAGTCCGGTAATTATAGATATAAGGCTCATTTTTAAAATTCTTTTTATCTTTACAAAATTTCCAAAATAATTTATCAATAATTTCATCTAAATATTCATAGCTTTCTTTTGGTAAAAAACTGGCGATTGTTTCAATATAAGTTGATGTAAAAGTAGCTTTTACTTCCGTTATAGCTACTAAATTATTATAAGCTTTCGTCACAGCTTCATTAATTATTTGTTCTTTATTCATATACTTCCCACTTTCTATATCACTACTACATAAGTATAACATAATTTTAGAAAAAAAACACTAAATCTTAATGATAAAGTGTTTTCTTTTTATCTTAAGCCAGATGTTTTTATTCTAGCTGAAGCTCTTTCAATTGAAACTTTAAGTTCAGTTTTTCTACTTGCATCTGCAGCTCCACTTTCAAGTTCTTCTTCAGCAATTCTTTTAGCTTTAATAGCTGCTTCCTCATCAATATCACTAGACCAATCAGCTAAATCAGTAACGATAGAAACTTTTTGAGGAGTTACTTCAATAAAGCCTTCACTAATAAAAGCATATTTTTGTTTTTTATCTTTTTCAATTGTTAAAGTACAAGGCTTTGTTGCTACTAAAACGGGCGCGTGGTCGGCTAAAATACCCATTTCACCGTTTTCGGCTTCAAACTTTATATAAGAAACATCGCCTTCATAAAATATACCAGTTGGCGTTACAACTTCAAACTTAAATGTTTTTTGCACGCTTTCTCACCTACTGTTCCATCTTTTTAGCTTTTTCAATAACATCATCAATCGTTCCAACCATAAAGAATGCGTCTTCTGGATATTCATCCATATTACCAGAAATAATTTCTTTAAAGCCACGAATTGTTTCTTTTACTGGAACATATTTACCAGGAATACCTGTAAATTGTTCACCAACAAAGAATGGTTGTGATAAGAATTTTTGGATTTTACGAGCGCGGTATACTAATTTTTTATCCTCATCAGAAAGTTCATCCATACCTAAAATGGCGATAATATCTTGAAGTTCTTTATATTTTTGTAATATTTCTTGAACTTTTCTCGCCGTTTCATAATGTTCTTCCCCTAAAATTAGCGGGTCCATAATTCTTGAAGAAGATTCTAATGGGTCAACTGCTGGATAAATACCAAGTTCAGCAATTGAACGTGATAAAGCCGTTACCGCATCTAAATGAGCAAAAGTAGTTGCTGGTGCGGGGTCAGTATAATCGTCAGCTGGAACATATACCGCTTGAATTGATGTAATTGACCCATTTTTTGTTGACGTTATTCTTTCTTGAAGAGCACCAACATCCGTACTTAAAGTTGGTTGATAACCAACAGCTGATGGAATACGACCTAAAAGTGTTGATACTTCAGAACCAGCTTGAATAAATCTAAAGATGTTATCGACAAATAATAACACGTCTTGGTGTTTAACATCTCTAAAATATTCCGCCATTGTAAGTCCGGTTAAAGCTACTCGCATTCTCGCCCCTGGGGGTTCATTCATTTGTCCGAAAACTAAAGCGGTTTTATTAATAACGCCTGATTCTGTCATTTCACCAATTAAATCATTACCTTCTCTTGAACGTTCACCAACACCAGTAAAAACTGAATAACCACCGTGAACATTAGCAATACTACTAATAAGTTCTTGAATTAAAACGGTCTTACCAACACCTGCTCCACCAAATAAGCCAATTTTACCACCTTTAGCATAAGGGGCTAGTAAATCGATAACTTTAATTCCTGTTTCAAACATTTCTGTAACTGGTTTTTGGTCGACAAACTTTGGTGCTTCCCGGTGAATCGGCCATTTCTCATCAGTTTTTACCGCACCTTTCTCATCAATAGCTTCTCCTAATATATTAAATACTCTACCTAATACTTCCTCACCTACTGGTGCGCTAATAGGGGCACCAGTATCAATAGCCTTCATACCTCTTTGAAGGCCATCAGTTGAACTCATTGCTACACAACGAACGATATTATCACCTAAATGTTGCATAACTTCAGCCACAATTTTTCCATCATTAAATGGAATATCTATCGCATTATAAAGATTAGGTAATTTATCTTTAGCAAATTCGATATCTAAAACTGCTCCTGTTATTTGTGATATTTTTCCTTCATTCATCATTAATCACCCTTTCTATTTAAGGTTCATAGCCCCACCAATTATTTCAGATATTTCTTGAGTTATAGCTTGTTGTCTAGCTCGGTTGTAATCAAGTGTTAATTTTTTTGAGACTTTTTCAGCATTTGATGTAGCACTATCCATGGCATTCATCCGGGCAAAATGTTCACTAACAAACGACTCAACCATACCACCATATAAAACACCTTGAAGATATTGATTAGTTAGTCTTTCAAAAACTACTTCAGCTGATGGTTCAAAATCTAAAACTTCACGCATTCCGGTTTCCATAATTTTAAAATCTTTATTATCAAGTGGCAGTAATTTAATTGAATTTGGTACTAAATGCATAACTGACTGCATTTCGGTATAAACTATTTCAAGTTCATCTATTTCACCATCTTTAAATAATTTAAGCATATGTTTAGCAATATCTGCCGCGGTTATTGTTGTAACAGTATACCGCCCAGGAATAAAATCAGTAACAACATTATAGCCATTTTTAATCATATAATTTTTAATAACATTACCAATTGGAAAAACCACACCATTTTCTTTATCAATTACTTTAACAGCTTCTTTTATAACATTAGTATTATAACCACCGTTAAGTCCCGTATCAGATGAAATTACAATGTAACCTTTTTTGCGGTTTTCTTTTTTTTCCCGTTTATCAAAATAAACAAGTTTCATATCGGGTGTACATTTCATAATATCAATCATAATTTCCCGTATATGTTTAAAGAAAGGTAATGTGCGTTCGTGCATTTCCCGCGCTTTTTTTAATTTAGAAGCCGCAATTAATTTCATAGCTTTAGTTATTTTTTTTGTACCTTCAACACCTTTAATTCGGCTTTTAATCTCTCTTGTGTTAGCCACGTAGTTTCACCTCACTTACGCTTTAAATATTTTTTTATAATCATCAATATTTTTAATAATTTTGTCTTCAACCACTTTATCGAAATCTTTTTTAATACGAATTTCATCATAAATTTCTTTAGCATTATTATTAATATGGTCTACTAAACCTTTACAGAAAGCTGAAACTTCGTTATTTTCAATATCAGCTAAATAACCATTAACAGCAGCATAAAGAATAACGACTTGTCTTTCAACTGGTAGTGGCATATATTGTGGTTGTTTTAAAACTTCTAAAACCCTCTCACCTTGAATTAATTTATTTTGTGTAGCTTTATCAAGCTCTGAACCAAACTGGGCAAAAGAAGCAAGTTCCCGGTACTGCGCTAAATCAATACGAATACGTCCAGAAAGCCTTTTCATCGCTTTAATTTGCGCTGAACCACCAACACGTGATACTGAAAGTCCGGCATTAATAGCTGGTCTTTGACCGCTAAAGAATAATTCACTTTCCAAATATATTTGTCCATCAGTAATAGAAATAACATTAGTTGGTACATAAGCTGATACATCTCCAGCTAGTGTTTCAATAATTGGTAAAGCGGTAATTGACCCACCACCATGAGCTTGGTCTAATTTAGCAGCTCTTTCAAGTAATCTTGAATGTAAATAGAAAACATCTCCTGGATAAGCTTCACGGCCTGGTGACCGGCGAAGTAATAAAGACATTGCTCTATAACTTTGAGCATGTTTTGATAAATCGTCATAAACGATTAACACATCTTTACCTTTGTACATAAAGTATTCGGCAATGGCACAACCTGAATAAGGCGCTAAATACTGCACTGGTGCAGTATCACTAGCTGTTGCGGAAACAACAATAGTATAATCCATCGCACCATGTTTTTTCAAAGTTTCTACAACTCCGGCAATTGATGAAGATTTTTGTCCAATTGCCACATAAATACAAATAACATCTTCACCTTTTTGATTGATAATTGTATCAACCGCAATCGCTGTCTTACCAGTTTGCCGGTCACCGATAATTAACTCACGCTGTCCGCGACCAATTGGTACCATGGAATCGATAGCTAAAATACCAGTTTGTAAAGGTTTATTAACTGATTCACGAACCATAACATTAGGCGCTAAAAACTCAACATCACGATAAGCATCAATTTTATAAGCTTCGCGGCCATCTAATACTTCTCCTAAAGGATTAACAACCCGGCCAATAATTTCATCACTAACACCAATACTAACTGGGCGACCAGTTCTTTTAGCCATAGTTCCTTCTTTGATATTACTTTCGCCCCCTAAAAGTACGCAACCAACACTTTCTTCTTCAAGGTTCATCGCCATACCATACACACCATCACCAAAATCGATAAGTTCACCAGCCATACAATTGTTAAGCCCATAAATTTGAACTATTCCATCACCAGCATTGGTAACATAGCCGATTTCGTCGACTTTCATTTTTGAATCATAATCGCTGATTTTTTTTCTTATAATATCACTAATTTCTTCTGGTTTGATTAACATTTTTTTACCTCCTTATCAGTTTCCAAAAAGTTCATCTAATTTTGTTTCTAAAGTACTATCGTAAACTTTATCAAATGCAATTACCTTAACCCCACCAATAACTTGTTTATCAATTGTTACTTGATAAGCGACTTCTTTTGCTTGATACATTTTCTTAAATTTTTCGGCAATTTTTTTAATCTCTGCATCAGATATCGGTATAGCGGTAATTATTTCAATATTTATTTTATTATTTAATTTATCAATTTCAGCTTGATATTTTTTATAAATATCACCAATATAGCCAATTCTTTCTTCTTTTAATAGTTCATTAACAAAATTAGTCAAAACTTCATCAGGTTTTATAATGCTCTTGATAATATCAAGTTTATCTTGATTACTTATTTCAGGATTATCTACGACATTTTTAAATTCTAAATCATTAGTATATAATCCAGCTAAAGTTTTCAGTTTTTCTGTGTATAGTGATTGATTTTTTTCCGTAGTTAAACTCATCAGTGCCTTAACATAACGTATACTTACTGCGGCCACTTTATCACCTACCCTTATTTTCGTCTAAAAATTCAGCGATTAATTTTTTATTAGTTTTTTCATCAAGATTTTTATCCAAAACTTTTCTCGTCGCTTCAATTACTAAATCAGCTATTTCTTCTTTAACGCTATTTAATAATTGTTCTTTTTGGGTTTCTAACTCTTTCTGTGTATTTTCAATCATATTTTGAGCATCAATTTTTGCTTTTTCAATTATATCATTATATTCAGTTTCAGCTTTTTTCTTATAACTATCTAAAATCAAAACACCTTCAGCTTTAACTTCTTTTAATCTTTCTTTATTTTCTTCTTCAATAGCTTCAACTTTTTTCTTGGCTTCTCTAGCAAGTTCTAAAGCATCACTAATCTGTTTAGAACGATTGTCCATATATTTACCAACCGGTTTAAACAAAATTTTACGAAGAATGAAATATAAAATCAAGAGATTTAAAATTGTAAAAAATAGGGTTGTCCAAAACTCTTTATCAAATTCCATAGCTTCACTCCATTTCTATATTTAATGACGATTAAAACTTCAAATTTAAGAAAACTTGAAGTTTTAGTCACAGGTTTTACATTTGTCCTAAAATCATAATTGCAATAACTAAACCATAGATAGCTGTTGCTTCGGCCAAAGCAGAACCTAATAATAAAACTGTTTGAATTTTTCCAGATGCTTCTGGTTGTCTAGCTACGGCTTCGGCTGATTTTCCAGTTGCGATACCAATACCAATTCCGGCACCAACACCAGTTAAAACAGCGATACCAGCTGCGATTAATCCTATCATTTCCATATTTTCACCACCATTTCAAAATTATTCTTCTTCTGTATTCACTTCTTCAGAAATATAAAGCGAAGTCAGAAGGACAAAAACAAATGCTTGTAATCCTCCATCAAATAAATCAAAGTACATGCAGGCAATACTTGGAAAGCCATAAGGAAGATTGACAAATATTAGCTCCATCAAAATATAAGCTCCTAATATGTTACCAAATAGTCGCATACTTAGCGATAATGGTTTTGTGATAAATTCTAAGAGGTTAAAAGGGAATAAAAACGGTAATGGTTTAAATAAGCTTTTGATAAATCCACCTAGTCCTTTTTTATAAATTCCCGCACCAATAGCAATAATAATTGTCATTAAAGCTAAAGCTACTGGTACAGCTAATGACCTTGTTGGTGGCGCTACTAGTCCGCCAGTAAGTTCAGCCATAAATAAAGCCCCAAGTGTATTAGCTACTGCAAGAAATAATCCTAAAGTACCAATATAAGGTGCAAAATTTTTACCATCTTTACCAATGAAGCTACTGGCAAAATTAGTTACCATTTCAACGACAACTTCTGCCGTATTTTGTAACCCTCTCGGTACTAGTCGCATTTTTCTTGTAGCCAAAAAAGCCCAGAGAATTATAACAATCATGGCAATCCATGACATTACAACTACATTGGTTACTGGTAAATTTAAATAAGGAATTTCAAAAACTACGTTAACATTATCATGCATATCTCTCACCACATTTATCCCTTAAGTTTATCTGTGATTTTATCACCACACTTTTCCAGTATAACGAAAAACTTAAGAAAAATCAAGTGTTTTTCACAATAAATACAAAAAACTTTCACATGAAAACAAACATAATAAAAATAAGATGAAAATCACCTTATTTTTGAATCATATTAAGTAAGTTTATTTTAAACATATCTTTTTCTTTTTCTTCTTTCGATACCATAACACCTTTATAAGTTACAAGTTCTGATTGATGACCTTCGCTCAAGATTTTTTCTGGGCTTAAACTTATTATAACAATTTTTTTGTTGTTAACATCAACTTTATAATGTAGTTTAACTTCTCCATGAACCTTAACAAACATCGCATCAGTTGGTAAATTTAAGTCGTAAAAGACAAACTGACCTTCTCTTTTTACTTCCTCACCTAAAATTTTACCAGCTTTTATTTTTGGATAATAATCAAAATAAAGCTTTTTAAAGGCGAGCATATTATATTTTTTCAAAGCACTTTCCAGTTTTTTAAATTCATTTTCATTTTCATATTCAACAATGTATTTAGTATCCATAAGCTGCACTCCCTTTATTATAGTGTTCTAAAATTATAGTAACATATAAGGCGGCAAAAGTCAAAGCAATTCGCATTATTTTCTTTAATATGTACTTTTTTGTGTAAAAAAGACATTTTTTTCATCAAAAAAACCTCTTATGAGGCTTTTCGGTATCCACTTAAATTACTATTACAACTAGCCCATTTTACATCGGTATCATAATATGCTTTCCGGTCTTGGTAACGATAATATGTTACATTACTGTATACAGGGACTTCTTTATAAACATTAATATTTTTTCGGCAGATTACTTTTCTATCGTAACGACCAGCATTAGCATAATCACTTGAACAAGTATAAATTTTTTGGCCGTTAACAGTACTAACACTTGGATTTGCTCGAACTTCAGTTGTATAAACTTTTGTTTGACTACCAGTTTTCTCGTTTACAACTTTAGTTTGAACATTTCTAGTATTACTAGCGTTTACTTTAGTTTTAGTCCAACTAGACCAATTACCATAATTAGTATATTTAAGTACAGATTTTACAAATTTACAGTTATCATTAGAATTATTGGAAGATGTACTTGTATTTTCTGTAGCTGTCGTTTCAGGTTCAGTACTTTCTTCTGATTTTTCTTCATCATTCGTTAGATTTTTTTTTTCGCATATGTCCCCTACACAATAAGTATAGCTTCCCATATGCGCACGTATATAATCAGTTTTATCATTACAAGATAAATTAATTTTCATTAAATATTCGGTTTCTTCTTTCGTAACTTCAACATATGACTTTTCCAAATCACAGCGTTCGTTATTACTATCAACTGGTTCAGTTATTAAATGTTTATCTATCATATCGTTTAAAGTCATTTTTTCCGTATCACCAGTATTTTGCGGTAATCTTTCATCAGTGTAATAGCCCATTGCCGCATCTTTAATTAATTCAATATTTTCACTAAAGGTTTTTGTCACTGAAGCACTTTCAGAATTATTGTTTAAATAACCTTTTGTTGGAAATAACCACATTAATATAAAGAAGATAACAACAAGTACTAAAATGGCTAAAATCACTTTTTTAACCGGGAAACCCGAACGGTTTTCTTCGTACATAGTATCCCCCCTTCTAATTACGCCGTTATAATAGCACAAAGTGTATATTTTGTCAAATAAAAACTAGATAAAAATATCTAGTAACTATCAATTGGTAGCCTGTACGGGACTTGAACCCGTGCATATATGCTTGAGAGGCATACGTGTTAACCACTTCACCAACAGGCCAGTTAACACATTAATAATAGCACAGAAAATAAATTTTGGCAATAGAAAAGAGCCTAATCTAGGCTTCTTAAATAATCTTTAATAACTTGAACATGCTTTTTAACTGTTTCAGGCGCTGGCCCGCCGATAGCAGTTCTATCATTAACGGCTTTTTGTAAACTGGTCGCTGGATAAATATCTTCTGCAAATAATTGAGAAAATTTTTGATATTCTTCTAACAATAAAGTGTCTAACGTTTTATCGTTATCAATACAATAAGCAACGATTGTTCCTGTTATTTTATAAGCTGTTCTAAAAGGAAGGCCCTTTTTCACTAAATAATCGGCACAATCAGTAGCATTTATAAAACCACGTTTTGCAGCATTTAACATGTTTTCTTTAATAAAAGTAGTTGTTTCTAACATTGGAATAAAAGTTTCTAAACACATTTTAACATTATCTAAAGCATCAAATATAGCTTCTTTATCTTCCTGCATATCCTTATTATAAGCAAGTGGTAAAGATTTCATTGTCACAAGCAAGCTCATTAAATCTCCATAAACCCTTCCATTTTTACCTCTAATTAATTCAGTAATATCAGGATTTTTCTTTTGCGGCATTATTGAAGAACCAGTTGCAAAAGCATCATCTAATTCTAAAAATTTAAATTCATAACTACCCCACATAATAAACTCTTCACTAATTCTCGATAAATGCATCATAATAATTGATAAAGCTGAAGCGAATTCTATAACATAATCGCGGTCAGAAACACCATCTAAACTATTTAAAGTCGGTCCATTAAAGCCTAAAAGTTCACTTGTTAAATACCGGTCAATGTCATAAGTCGTTCCCGCTAAAGCACAAGAACCTAAAGGGTTTTCGTTCATCCTATCTTCAGCATTTTTTAGCCTTTCAATATCCCGTTTAAACATTTCAGTATAAGCCATAAAATAATGCGCTAAAGTGATAGGTTGCGCCCGCTGTAAATGCGTATAGCCTGGCATAATTGTCTCATAATTATCTTCAGCTTGCGTCACTAAAACCCCAATAAGTTCTTTTAATAACTCTTTAATTTTTTTAACTTCCTTTTTCATATATAAACGAAGGTCTAAAGCAACTTGGTCATTGCGACTTCTAGCCGTATGTAAACGCTTTCCTGTATCACCAATTCTTTTTGTCAGTTCACTTTCAATAAACATATGCACATCTTCTGCTTCTAAATCAAATTCTAATTTACCGGTTTCTAAATCATCTAAAATTTTTTTTAGTTCATTAACTATTGTTTCACTTTCTTTTTCACTAATAATATTACATTTGCCAAGCATCGTCGCATGGGCGATACTACCCGTAATATCTTCTTTATACATTCTTTTATCAAAACTAATTGAAGAATTAAAATCATTAGTTTGCTTATCAATTTCTTTTTTAAATCTACCTTCCCAAAGGGCCATAATATCTCTCCTTCCAAATTTTATTTTAATAATATCTTAAATAATATTTAATGTCAACTTCAAGTAAAGTTCTAAAATTAGACTTTATTTTTTGGTGTTTTTTTAGTACAATAATATTATTATAGGAGGAATGGTAAAATGCGAAGTGTCGTTATAATTACTCTAGGCAATATTCTTTTAACCGGTGCTTATGCTTTTTTAACAGTTCCGAATAATATGATAGATGGTGGTGTTACTAGCACGTCACTTATTATTGCGCATCTTTTAGACGTAGACATCACTTATATTACCACAACTATTGCGATTTTATTGTTACTATTTAGTTTAGCTTTTTTAGGAAAACAATTCTTTTTTAAAACCGCTTATAGTTGTTTATGCTACATCATATTTTTTGATTTATTTCATCTAACTAATATTGTATTAAATATGCCACCAATACTTTGTATTGTTTTAGCTGGCTTTTTAGTCGGTATCGGTCATTATCTTTGTTTAAGTCAAAATTCATCTGTTATGGGCTATGACGTTATTGCTTTATTCATTCATAAAAATAACGAAAAATGGGACTTTGCAATAGTTCTTAGAATTATTTGCATAATGGTCTTAATAATTGGTGTTTATGTCTTTGGTTTACTCGCGGTTGTTTATGGTATTATCTTTATTATTATTCAAACGGAAGTTATCCACTTTCTAAATAAAAGAAAACCCGTTTGTGAAAAAGTTTTAGTTAAGAAATAAGAAAAACATAATTACTTAAAGTTAATCTTTAAAATAATTATGTTTTTTATT
>CALVRT010000080.1 GCA_944358735.1 uncultured Bacilli bacterium
AACCACCAGTAACTGAACCACCAGTAACTGAACCACCAGTAACTGAACCACCAGTAACTGAACCAACTCCAGAGCAAACACAGCAAGCAAGTTATAGTCCAAAAACAGGGGATGGAATGCCAATAGCTATGGGTGTAGCAGGTGTGGCTGCTGTAGGAGGAACTGCTGCTGTAGGAAAACATTTTTATGATAAATTAAATGAAGCAAAAATTGATGATATTCCAAAACTAGAAGCTGCACGTGATGCATTAAGAGAATTTTTAGGAGATAATTTTTCAGAAGATTTTGTGAGTGAACTTGGTATGCAAAGTAGTCCACAATTAAAGAAATAGAATATAAAGGGGAATGATGAAAGAATAATTTTATTCAGGGAGGTTTTGAAAATGAAAAATATAAAAAATAAAGGTAAACAAATTTTATCTGTTTGCTTATCAATAGTAATTTTACTTACAATGTTTATTATGCCAGTTTCAGCAGCCGAAGCACCACAGACGATAACTGTTAAACGTACGAAAGTAATGGAGTCATACATTGGTGACAATAATGGCTTTACAGCTTATGCAACGACTGATAATGTTATTGTTTACTGTATGGAACTTATAAAAAAAGGTGCAACAACAGGAACAAATTATACCTTTTTAGAAGATGCTGATGCTGGACTAGCCTATATAATTGAAAATGGCTATCCAAATAAAAGTATTACAAATAGAGATGAAATCGACCAGTATATTACTCAATCAGCTGTTTGGTGGTATTTAGATGAAGTTACTGGAGCTGGTAATTTATCAGAAGCTTTCCAAACAACTGATAAAGAGGCTTATCCTGGGATAAGAGACCAAATTAAAAAATTAGTAAACGATGCTAAATCTGCTAGTGCTGCTAGTGAACCAACAATGACAGTTACAATAAATAACATTAATTTAGGATTAAGTGATGATGAAAAATATTATGAATCTGATTATGTTACTGTTGATTTGAACGGAGCTAGTGAATATCAAGTAGAAATTAATAATGAAAATTCTAGTGCTGTAAATGAAAATGGAGAAGTTAAAACTACTTTTACCGCTGGTGAAAAATTTAAAATCAGATTAGATGCTTCTTCAGTTACTGATGCAGCTAGTTTAGATGTTAAGGTAAAAGCAACAGGAACAGTAAAACAAGTTGCAACATATAATCCTTCTGATAGTTCATTCCAAAAAGTAGTATCATCAGAAGTTTATACTAAAAATGTAGGTTTAGAAAAAACTTTAACTTTAAATGTTAATCCAGAAAAGAGTAATATTTGTAAAGTTGAAAACGGTAAATATTATGGTAAAGACGGTAGAGAAGTAGATGAAGCAACTTACAATGAAGAATGTACTTCTTCAGTTGTGGCTGTTCCAGATACTTCGGCTAATGTACCAATGGTAGCTATTGTTGGTGGCTTAATCTTAATTGTTGCTGGAGCTAGTTTAATTATTTATAGATATCGTACTAATAAAAATTAATATTTAATTATAGGAAGGGTGCTGAAAATGGAAAAACTGGAAAAATTTAGTTTTGAAAAAGAGGATGGTACAGTAGTCAACGCAAATATAGTTGGCTGCTTTACCGTAAAAGAAATCGGAAAGACATTTTTGCTTTATAATACTGATGGAAATGATAGCGTTGATGTTTCATTAGTGGTTAATAAAGGTAATGTAGTTGAACTTAATGACATAAGTGATGAGGATTTAGAGTCTGTTGAAAAGTTAATAAGTCTTGTGGCAAGTGAGGAGGAAAAGTAGATGGCTAGAAATAATGCAATACAGGTAAAGAATTTCAAAAAAATTATTGGTGATAAACTGGTTAAAAGAAATGGCGGAAGAAAAATTCGTATACCAATATTCAGTAACTTAAAAGAAAAATTTAGAAGTCGTCAATTAAAAAAATTAGATAGCGAAATAGAAAGATTAAATAAAAGTGTTGAGCATTTTTATAATCTAGCTAAAGATTCTAAAAGAAAAGACGCTAGGGAAGCAGCTCTAGCTGAAGCGGCAAAAAAGAAGTATGAGTTAGATAAACTTATTGCTAAAAGAAATAAAATTTCTAAAGCTACTGATTTTGAGGTTATTGAAGATAAACTTCAAAATATTTTTCCAAAAATGTCTAAACCAGATATTAGTCGTATAGCTGATTATTATAATGAAAATACAGGAGTTTTTGAAATTGGTAATGAAAAGTTTGATATTAATAATTTGAATGAAGAAAAGAAAAAAGAAGTATATGCCAGTATGATAAGAGCTTTTAATGATATGGAAGATACAGAAGATATTAGATTAGCTAGAAAACTTGAAAACTTTGGTAAATTAACTTATGGTGATAAATTTATTCGTGATTTTGCCAAACTAGAACCAGATGACAAAAAAAATGTAAAACAAGAGTTATGTAATTCAGCTGTTCCACAAATTTTAACAAGGCTTGAGAAAAATGCTCAAGAAATTTTAGCAATGGATAAAGATGAACAAGCTGAAGAACTTAAAGGAATACCAATTACTAGTTTTAGTTTGGATGAAGAATATTTACAAAAGTTAAGAGAAAAATATAAACAACCGAAAGCATTACCAGCAGCTACTTTAGAGACAGAGCAGACACCTGCTCCAGCAGTTGAGCCAGAACAAACTTTAGAACCAGAACTAGAACAAACACCAGAGCCTACTTTAGAACCAGCTCAAGAAAAACCAGAAATGGAAGCTGAAAAAATTGCTGAATATAATGCCAATAAAGATAAATATACTATTGCTATTGAAAATGCTCAAGATAGAATTGCTGAAATTGACGCCAAGATTAAAGATTATCATGATAAACATAATTCTATTTTAGAAAATAAAGGTTCGGCTTTTGCAGCTGGTTTCAATGTAGCTATGGGAGATATTATTGCTGATAATTACGATAGCTATAAAGATTCTATTCGTGATTTAGAAATTGAAAGAGAAAAATTAATGCAAGATATTAAACAAAATGAAGAAGCTCGCCGTCAAGAAAAAATAGAGGCTGACAAAGCAGCTCGTGAGGAAAGACTTAATGAGATAAATAAAAAAGCTAAAGAGCAATGGGAGGCTAATCAAAAAGATTTAAAATTAGCTGAAGCTAAAGCTGTTTTACCTCATTTAGAAACAAGCACAGGTTTCTATGATATTAGTAATTTAACTGATGAAGAGATTTTAAATGTATATAATTCTATAGAATCTTCTCCTAGTATGGAAGATAGACTAGCTAAAGCCAAAGAAGCTAGTGCTAATGATAAACCAGAACAGACACCTGCTCCAACACTTGAACCAGAACAAACTTTAAAACCAGCTGAACCAGAGTTACCTTCATTGACTGCTGAAGATAGTGAACAATTAGCTAATAAAGCTACGGAAACCCGTCAAAAAATAACAGAATTAATGAATATAGTACCAGGTTTTACTGAAGAACAAGCTAGAAATGTTGTTCAGTCAGACGATGCTTATGTTCAAGAATTAATTAATAATGTAATGGAAAAACAGATGTCTACACCAGAAGAAACTGCTGGACCTGATTTTTCTGAACAGAAAACTACTGAACAAAAAGCACAAGAACTTATCTTTAGTAATATTTATGGTAACGAGGTAGATGAAGAATTTACTGAAGAAGAAGTCAATAAGGCGATGGAAGCTGAAGTTGATGAATATATTAAAAATCATCCTGATGTTTCAAGAGAGAGAGCCATTGATGCTATTCGAGCTATTAATTCTTTAGGCACAGAAACTATAGAAGCGCCTACAGTAGGAAGAAGTAGATAAGCCAAGTTTAACTTGGTTTTTTCTATGCTTTTATTGACTTTTAAAGGTAAAATAGGTAAAATTTTAAATGGAGTTGATAAAATGATACAAAAACCAAAAGGAACTTATGATATATTAGGAGATAGTTCCGATAATATTTTATACTTAAAAAAAATAATTGAAGCTTTAATGGATAAATATAATTATAAATATTTTAAGACCCCCATGTTTGAAGCTAGTGAACTTTTTCATAGAGGTGTAGGGGAAACTACTGATATTGTTAATAAAGAAACTTATGACTTTAAGGACCGTGGAGGCCGTGATATGACACTGCGCCCAGAAGGAACTGCGGGAATCGTGCGTTCTTTTATCGAAAATAAATTATATGTATCTAGTATGCCAGTGAAAGCTTGGTATTTTGGTTCAATGTTTAGATATGAACGGCCACAAGCTGGAAGATATAGAGAATTTATGCAATTTGGGGTTGAAGCTTTTGGGGCAGATGACCCAATAATGGATGCTGAAGTTATTAGTATTATGGTAAATTTCTTTAAAATATTAGGTCTTAAAGGAATTAAAGTTAACATTAATAGTTTAGGTGATAAAGAGTCCAGAGAAAATTATCGAAAAGCTTTACTTGATTATTTTAAACCATATGTAAAAGACTTATGCGAAGATTGCCGTAATAGATATGAAAAAAATCCTTTACGTATTTTAGATTGTAAAGTAGATAGTAATAAAGATATTATGAAAAATGCGCCTAAACTTACTGATTATTTAAATGAAAATAGTAAAAATCATTTAGAAAAAGTTAAGACTTATTTAGATAGTATGAATATTGATTACATTGTTAATCCAAGTATTGTAAGAGGTCTTGATTATTATACCCATACTGTTTTTGAGGTTGAAGCTGATATTAAAGGATTCGGTTCGCAAAATGTTTTAGGTGCTGGTGGAAGATACGACCATTTGGTTGAAAATGTTGGTGGCCCTTCAGTTCCTGGTGTTGGTTTTGCTATTGGAATTGAAAGACTAATGCTGGCTTTACAAGCTGAAAATATTAAATTAGGCGAAGAAAAAAATATTGATTTATATGCCTTTGGCTATAATCTTAATGATAAGTCTTATTTAATGAATATTGTTAATCTTCTTCGGATGAATGGTTTTAATGTGGAAATGGATTACTTAAATAGAAACATAAAAAACAATTTTAAAAAAGCTGACAAATTAAAGGCCAAATTTATTATGATTGTTGGTGAAGAAGAAATGGAAAAAAATATTGTAACTATTAAAAATAATAAAACTGAAGAAGAGTTTAAAATGAATAAAGAAAATATTGTAGAATTTTTAGATAGTAAATTAGGTGGTTTAGATGAAAGTTAATAATGTTAAATATAATATAAATAATGTAGACGAAGAAGTAACTTTAAAAGGTTGGGTTAATAAAAAAAGAGATTTAGGAGGGCTTATTTTTATTGATTTAAGAGATAGAAGTGGTCTTATCCAGTTAGTAATTAAACCTGAATCTAAAGTTTATGAAAGCGCTTTAACCTTAAAAAATGAATATGTAATTGAAGTAACTGGAAAAATCGTTCAAAGAGAAAAAGCTAATCCTAATTTAAAAACAGGAGAGATAGAAGTTGAAGTTGAAGATTTAATCGTTTTAAATAAATCAGAAGAACTGCCATTTGAAATAGATAAAAATAATTCTTTAGAAGATACACGGCTTAAATATCGTTATTTAGATTTAAGACGGGAATCTTTACAAAATAATATAATTACTAAACATAAGATAATGCAAAGTACGAGAAATTATTTAAATAATAATGATTTTATCGAAATAGAAACTCCTATTTTATGTAAAAGTACCCCAGAAGGAGCTAGAGATTATTTAGTCCCTTCAAGAGTTAATAAAGGTAAATTTTATGCTTTACCACAGTCACCACAAATATATAAGCAATTACTTATGGCAAGTGGCTTTGAAAAATATTATCAAATTGCGAGATGCTTTAGAGATGAAGATTTAAGAGCGGACCGCCAGCCCGAATTTACGCAAATTGATTTAGAGATGAGCTTTGCTGATGAAAATGATATTATGGCTTTAACAGAGGGACTACTTGCTAGTATCTTTAAGGATGTTAAAGGCATCAATATAAGCCTGCCAATTAATAGAATGACTTATGATGAAGCTATTAATTTATATGGTTCTGATAAACCTGATTTAAGGTTTGATATGCCTATAGAAGACGTAACAAGTATTTTAAAAGATGCCGCGCCTATGTTTACTGAAACAGTTAATAATGGTGGGATAATTAATGGTTTAATTGTGAAAGATGCCGCTGATAAATATTCAAGAAAAGATATTGATAAACTTACTGATTTTGTTAAAATTTATAAAGCTAGTGGTTTAGCTTTCCTAAAATATAATGAAGAATTTACAGGTAGTATTGCTAAATTTATGACTGGTGATATTACTAGTAGTTTAAAAGAAAAATTCAACTTACAAAATAACGACTTAATTTTAATTATTTTTGGTAATAAAAAAATTGTTAAAAATGCTTTAGGTTTTTTGAGACTAAAACTAGCTAAAGATTTAAATTTAATTAAAGAAAATGAATATAAATTTGTTTGGATTACGGATTTTCCAATGTTTGAATATAGTGAAGAAGATGAAAGATATATTGCTTGTCATCATCCATTTACCGAGCCTAAAGACCTTAATAATTTAAGTGATAAAGAAAATGCTAAAGCAAGAGCTTATGATATTGTTTTAAATGGTTATGAAATAGGTGGCGGAAGTATTAGAATAAATAATCCAGAAATGCAGGAAAAAGTTTTGGAAGAATTAGGATTTACAAAAGAAAGAGCACAAGACAGTTTTGGTTTTCTATTAGATGCTTTAAAATATGGGATGCCACCTGAAGGAGGCCTTGCTTTAGGGCTAGAACGTTTAACAATGATTTTATGTGGTACGGAAAATATTAGAGATGTTATTGCTTTTCCAAAAACCGCTAGTGCATCTTGTTTAATGAGTGGAGCGCCTAATACAGTATCAACTGAAAGTTTAGATGAACTTAATATTAAAATAAAGGAATAATTATGCAGGAAATTGAGAAAAAATATTTAATAAAAAAGTTACCTAATTTAGAAAATATTCCTTTTAAAACAATTAAACAAGGTTATTTAAATACCAAAGGAGAACCTACTTTAAGAATTAGACAAATAGATAATGAGTACTTTTTAACTTATAAATTTACGGAAAAAGAGAAAAAAAATAAAGACATAAATATTTGCACTGAATATGAATTACCAATTACAAAAAAAGCTTTTAATCATTTACAAACGAAAATAGATGGGATAATGATTGAAAAGCAAAGATATAACATTAATATCGGTAAATACACGGCTGAACTTGATGTTTTTACTGGTAAGTTAGAAGGATTAATTATTGTTGAAACTGAATTTCCAAGTTTAGAAGAAGCTAATAACTTTATAAAACCAGATTGGTTTGGTGATGATGTAACTAATGATAAAAAATATCGTAATAGCTATTTAGCTACAAATATAGAAAAATGATGCTTTGGGGCATCATTTTTATTTGTAATGTTTTGCTTTTAAAATAAGGATATGTTATACTATTAACGGTTTAAAAGCAGGTGATAAAAGTGGAAAGATATAGAGAAATAGAAAAAAGTATTATAAAAAAATACCGTAAAGATATCTGGAGTAAATTTGTTAAAGCAGTTAAAGATTATGAACTTATAAACGAAAAAGATAAAATAGCTGTTTGTATTAGTGGAGGAAAAGATTCATTTTTACTAGCTAAATGTATGGAAGAATTACAAAGACACGGACAGTTTAAATTTGGTTTAGAATTTATAATAATGGACCCTGGTTATAAAGAAGAAGTATTAAACCAAATAAATGAAAATTTAAATGTTTTAAATATTAAAGCTCATATCTTTAAAGCACCTATCTTTTCTTATACAGATACAATAGAAAACCCTTGTTACTTATGTGCGAAAATGAGAAGAGGTTATTTGTATAAGTATGCGAAAGAACTTGGGTGCAATAAAATTGCTTTAGGTCATCACTTTAATGATGTTATTGAAACTATTATGCTTAATTTAATTTATACCGGTAAATATGGAACAATGATGCCGAAACTAAAAAGTACGGCTCACGAAGGGATGGAATTAATCAGACCTCTTTATTATATTGAAGAAAATCATATTAAAAGTTGGGCTAGATATAATGACTTAACTTTTATTGGTTGTGCTTGTAAAGTAACTAAAAAAGATATAGGTCAAAGACAAGAAATGAAAAAATTAATTGACTATTTAAAAACTTATTATAAAAAAGCTGATAAATGTATTTTTACATCAGCGACAAATGTTAATTTAAATCAAGTTATAAGTTATAGTAAAGATGGGGAAAAACATAATTTTTTAGATGAATATTAAGATGATATGAAATATTGTCTTTTTTTTAAGTAATTTTTTCTCAAAGTGTAAAGTAAGAATTATTTATTTAGGTATTTTCCTTTTAAAATAAAGGTAAATGTGCTATTATGATTGTAGGAGGTACATAAAAATGGAAGAAAGAAATCAGTGGATAGATATAATAACTAAATTATATAGAGACCTGCACACTTCTCCTAGAGTAATGCATACGGCAAGTGAATCTGATAAAAAAAGAGATAGAGTTTTAAATTATTTTGAAAGATTAGAAAGAGTTCATAATAAAGTATCTAGTAGTAAAGATAAATCAGCAGAACAAATGCTTAAAAAATTTTATTATGATTTATATGTTATAAAACCGGAAAATATTCCTGATAGTTATTTTGAACACGAAAAACAAATAATGAGGGAGCGTGGTTATGGAAATATTGAAATAACCCCAGAAAGAAAAGGTATATTAGTTAATCAAATAATAGAAGACCAAAGAGAGTCATTAGATAAATGGATAGAGTATTTCCTTTATGATGAAGAAAGTAAGCATTATGAAATGTGGGAGAAATACTGGGTATTTCAAGGACTTCAAGGCCTAGGTAAATATGATAAAGAAAAAGGTAAATTTTCAAAAAGAGATAAACATACAGTATACCCATTTCCACCGGTAGATAGAGAAGCAGTTTTTACCACTTTAAAATTAATGGAAGATTATATAAAAGATAAAAAAGGAGAAGACGAAATAAGAGCTGCTTTAGGTAGTGGTAACTTTAAAACCCTTTATGAATATTCTATGAAAATGATAATGCAAAAGGGCGAAAAGCAAAATAATAGTACTGATGGTGTATGGATAAAATATAATCAAGGAAGTGATTATAATAAGTTAAGAGACTCACTTCAAGGTTATTATACAGGGTGGTGTACCGCAGCTGGTGAGAATTTTGCTAAAGGACAGCTAGCTAATGAGGACTTTTATGTTTATTATACATATGATGAAAATAATGAACCTAAAGTACCAAGAATAGCTATTAGGATGAACGGTCATAATGAAATAGGTGAGATTAGAGGAATAGCCGATAATCAGAATATGGAACCTGAAATGTTACCAATATTAAATAAAAAATTAGAAGAGTTTCCTGATAAAGATAAATATTTAAAAAAAGAATATGATATGCAGTTACTTACTACTATTGATAATAAAGTACGAAAGGGTTATGAATTAACGTCAGATGAATTAAGATTTTTATATGAAATAGATGATAAAATAGAAGGTTTTGGTAATGGGAAAGACCCGAGAATAGAAGAAATAAAAAGTAAGAGAAATATAATTGAAGATTTAAATAAAGTTTTTGCTGTAATAAATTCATGTAAAGGAAGTCTTAATTTAAGTGGCTTAACTAGTGCAAAGGGCTTAATATTGCCACAAAGTGTTGAAGGGGATCTTGATTTAAGTGCCTTAACTAGCGCCGAAGGTTTGATATTGCCACAACGTGTTGAAGGGGATCTTGATTTAAGAGGCTTAACCAGCGCCGAAGGTTTAATATTGCCACAAAGTGTTGGAAAAGATTTTTATTTAAATGGTTTAACCAGTACCAAAGGTTTAATATTACCACAAAATATTGGAGGAAGTCTTGTTTTAAACAGTTTAACTAGTGCCAAAGGATTAAATTTGCCAAAACGTATTGGAGGGTATCTTGTTTTAGTAAGTTTAACAAGCGCGGAAGACTTGATATTACCAGAAAATATTATAGCCAAAGGTCTTAATTTAATGGGATTAACTAGTGCAAAAGGTTTAATATTGCCCCAACAAGATATGTGGTATCTTGATTTAAGTGGCTTAACCAGTACGGAAGGTTTAATATTACCACAGCATAGAATAACGCATCTTGATTTAAGTGGATTAACTAGTGCTGAAGGTTTAACGTTACCAAAAGAAGTTGATTTGTCGCTTCGTTTAAATGGATTAAGGAGTGCCAAGGGATTAAAACTACCTAAAGATTTTCTATTAGATAGATTATGGGTTTCTGGTGAAGTAAAGGCTGAAATACTGGCTAATCCAGAATTATATTATCAAACTGACGTATTAGACTCGAAAAAAGGAAAGGAACCAGAGTCAGCTCAAGATTATGAATCTTTGCAAGAAGGAATAGCACCTGAGGTACTTACTTTAAGTGAAGAAGAAAACGATAAAGTTGATAAAAGGGAGATAGAGATTAATAACATAGCTACTAGTTTAACTTCAAATCTTAATACACCTATAGAACGTGCTACTGAACTAGTAAATGATTCTATGTTAAGAGATTCTGAAACTATTAAAACAACATCAGAAAGTAAAAATCAGCATAAATTAATACTTGAAAATAATCTTGATAGAATAGCTGAACTAGAAGCTGATATTAAAAATAGATATAATTCTTTAAATAATAAAGCTCGTGTTTTTGCCGAAGGCTTTAATGTGCCAATAGTAGATATCATTGCCGATAATTATGATAGTTATAAAGCATCAATTGCTGATTTAGAGAGTGTAAAAACACAGTTATTAGAAGCAAATAAATTAAAAGAAGCTAGAAACAATGAAAAAAACGAAGCTGATAAATTAGCTCGTGATGAAAATCTTAATGCTACAACCGAAAAAGAAAAAAAATTTAGTGATTATGTAGAAGAAGTAAAAAGTATTTTATCTAATTTAGAAACTAGTACTGGTAATTATGATATTAGTAATTTAACTGATGAAGAGGTATTAGAAGTGTATGACTCTATAAAAAATTCACCTAGTATGAAAGATAGACTTGAATGTGCTAAAGCAAAAGTTCATATACGAGCTAATGTTCAAACTGATGAATTAGAAACAGTAAAAGAAAATGGAGAAGGACATACAAGGTAATAATGTAAAGTTGCTAATAAAAAGCAGCTTTTTCTTTGCTTTAAAGATAAAATATGATATGATTAGATTAGCTTAAAAATAGTAAATGGGGCAAGTTTATGAAGAAGTATGTTTTTATTATCGAAAAATTATTTTTAATATTTTTTATATTTTCTTGTTTGGGCTGGATTTATGAAGTGTCATTATATTTAATAAGAGACCATGAATTTGTTAATAGAGGTTTTCTTTTTGGTCCTTACTTACCAATATATGGTTTTGGAGCTTTAATTTTATATTTTTTACTTTGGAATTTTATTAAGAAAAAACATAATATAGGGAAAATAAATATTAATATAATTTTAGTTTTTATAATTATTTTTATAGTTACAACAATTTTAGAATATATTTCGCATTACATCCTAGACGAATATTTTAATATAGTTTTATGGGATTATTCTAATGAGTTTTTAAATATAAATGGTAGAGTTTGTCTAAATGCTAGTAGAAACTTTGCTATTGGTGGTACTTTATCTTTATATTTAATTCAACCACTAATAGAAAAACTCGTTAATAAATTTGGTAATACTAAACCTTATCATATAATTATAATTGTTTTATCGCTTATTATGGTCCTTGATTTATTAATGACTATCATTTAAAAACATTTGTAAAACAGCTGACTTGCAAAAGTAAATGCGACTTTGAAAGGTTAAATGCAACCAAATAGAGAAAAAGCAAGGCAAATAAGCAACAAAGGCAAGCTTTGTTGAAAAAAATATTGTGATTATTTACATAGAAAAA
>CALVRT010000081.1 GCA_944358735.1 uncultured Bacilli bacterium
AGTAGAATTTTGTTTATTCATGACACTAACCGCTTCCGTATAAGTTGAATAAGTCCCGACAGTTTTATTACCTGCTGTTCCCGAAACCATAACAACTGAATAAGCTCTAGCGGCTTCGACTTTAAAAGCTGGCAGAAACGGTCCGAAGAAAGACACTAATATGAGAAAACACATCAAGACATTTACTAGTTTTTTCATAGATAACCAGCCTCCTTATCTTCTATAACAATTATAACAAAAATCCTATAAATTTACAATAAACGACATTTTTAAGCATTAAAAAATGTCAAGAATTGACAAGCTATTTATTTACTAATATAAGGGTATTTGCTATAATGAGGATAAGGGGGATATCTTATGAAAAATAAAAATATTTTAGAATTATTTAAAGAAAGTTTAAAAAATAAAAATACTTATATTCCTAATCTATTAACCGCTTCAAGGTTGGTAGGTGCTTTTATTGTTCCTGGATTATTTCTAACCGGCAATATTCCTGGGGCAATTATTGCGGTCACGGCTTTTGCAGCTACAGATTTTTTCGATGGCAAAATTGCCAGAAAATATGACGGTTTTAGCGAATTTGGCCGAATTTTAGACCCAATTGCTGATAAGGCATTTGCTATCATCCCTTCCCTTGCTATTTTACCAAGCGTTCCAATTCTTGCTTTAAATATTATTCCGGAAGCGGTTATTGCTTATATTAACACTAAATCATATACCGAAAACGGACACCCAAAAAGTTCCTTTTTAGGCAAGTTTAAAACTTTTTGTTTATTTCCAACCGTGGGCCTTTGCTATTTAAATGCGGCTCTAAACTTACCAATTACTAATATTTTAACTACCGCTTTTTGTATCGGTACTTTAGGAGTCCAAGGTTTAACCGCTAGAGATTACTATAAAAAAGCCAAAGATGAAGCTAAAAATGAGGTAAAAGAAACCGAAGAAGATTTAGAAAAAGATGAGAAAACTACTGAAGAAGATTTAAGTTATCAAAATGAAAAATCATATGAAGTAAACGCTACCTTTCAATATGAAAATGATTATGAAGATATTACCCAAGTAACCTATAACAAACCTAAAACATTAAAAAAAGTAAGGAGATATTATGCTAAAAAAAATTAAAAATTGGTCTAAAGATTTTGATAAGAAAACTTTAGCTGTTTATTTTACATTAAGGCTTTTAGTCATTATTGTTTTAATCATTCAACTTTTACATCGTAATTGGGAAGCTGCTTTCTTATGTATTTTAACTTTAATTTTATTTTTAATTCCCTTTTTTATCGATAAAAGACTTAAAATTGACCTGCCAACCCCTTTAGAAATTACCATTTTATTATTTATCTTTTCCGCTGAAATTTTAGGCGAAATTAGAAATTTTTATAGCTTGTTTCCCTACTGGGATTTACTTCTCCATACTTTAAATGGTTTCTTATGTGCCGCAATTGGTTTTTCACTTATCGATATTTTAAATAATTCATCAAGACTTCACCTTAATTTAAGCCCTATTTTTGTCACTTTAATCGCCTTTTGCTTTTCGATGACAATTGGGGTATTATGGGAATTTTTTGAATATAGCGCGGATAAATTACTTGGCTTTGCTATGCAGAAAGATAAATTTATTACAAATATTTCCACTGTAGAATTTAATCCAGATGGTGAAAATGTTCCTGTTCATATAAATAACATCGACAGTACCACCATTAATTATGATAATAAAGAATATACTTTTGAGGGTTATTTAGATATTGGTCTAAATGATACAATGGGCGACCTATTTGTTAATTTTGTTGGTGCAATTATCTTTTCGATATTTGGTTATTTATATATTAAAAATAGGGATAAGTATAAATTAGTTGAAGGTTTTATTCCGAGAAAAAAGTGATTTTTAATAATCATTTTTTTAATGTCAAAAAAAAGCTAGGTTACCCTAGCCCATTAAATACCATATAAAGGATAAAAACGGTATATATTAAATACAATATCCAGCCATTGATTTTTTCAAAACTGGTTGATTTATATTTAACACCAACAGCCATTGTAGCTAAAATACCACCGATAAGCCCACCAATATGAGCCCAAATATCAATACCAGAAATAAAGAAGCCAATTAATAAGTTAATAATAACAAGTGGTATTATTTGCGATTTAATTACACTATCTAAATATACCCGGTAATGATAACCAAAGTATATAAGTGACCCCATTAAACCAAAGATAGCGCCACTAGCCCCAACACTAAAGCCTGAACTCATAAAGATTGAAAGTACGCTACCGGCTAAAGCAGAAAGAAGATAAACAGCTAAATACTTGCCTTTTCCTAAAAAACTTTCAAGCTGCATACCGATAATATAAAGGGCATACATATTAAATATTAAATGAACTATGTTGGCGTGTAAAAAAGTTCCAGTAATTAAACGATAAAATTCGCCATGAGTAACCAAATAACGATTTACTGCCAGTTCAGGAAGCAAATTATAAAACATTGAAATAATAAACATAATCACATTAATAGCAATTAAAATATATGTAATAATCGGTTTTTTCATACTAAATACATCTTCGCTCATTCGGGCATCTCCTTCATTTTTATCGTTAATATCTTTAGTTAATTTAAGAAAAAGTTCAAGACCCTTTTCTTTAAAATTCATATTGTTATTAATATCTGGAAATGATGTTGTAATAAACTGATATTTATTTAAATCATCTTCTGTCTTAACATTAGCAATCGCAATATTATCTTCATCAAAATCTTCTAAATGAACGTTATCACCTAAATTAACAAAAATACTTAAAGTAGTCATTTTAAATGATAAAGTTCTTTTTTTGATGTTTTTCATTAAAACTTTAGTTTTAAATAAATCGCTTTTAAATTGTTCATTATTATGAATATAGTTAGATACGATTCTAACGATTTTATAATCTTCTTGTAAATTCTCGAGCCATATTTCATTTTGAACGCCGTGAATAATAATAGGATTATATCCTTTAAGCGATATAAAATAATGTAATAATTTCATAACTAGTTCTTCATTTTCGGCTATAGTTATCTGATTCATAAAACGCCTCCTTATTCAAATTTAGTAAGAATATTTAAAAAGCACGCCGGAAGTTCACTATCAAACTCCATATATTTTCCGGTTTTTGGATGAACAAATCCTAAAGTTTTGGCGTGTAGGCACTGACCGCTATCATCAATTAATGGTCTTTTTGAGTATACGTTATCATTAACAACGGGGTGTCCAATATAAGCCATGTGAACTCTAATTTGATGGGTTCTTCCGGTTTCTAATTTTAGTTCAATTAATGTTGCTCTTTTGTATCTTTTTAAAACTTTAAAATGAGTTACCGCTGGTTTACCATCGGCCCGAACGGTCATTTTTTTTCGGTCATTTGAACTTCGTCCAATTGGCGCGTCAATAGTTCCAGAATCATTAGTAATCTCACCCCAAACTAACGCTACATATTTACGAGTTGTTTTTTTCTCTTCTAATTCTTTAGCGAGTATCTTATGAGCCTTATTATTTTTAGCAACCATTAATAACCCTGTAGTATAAGCATCAATCCGGTGGACAATTCCCGGTCTTTCTTCACCATTAACGTCACTAAGGCTAGTGTGATATAAAAGTCCATTAACTAAAGTATGATGCATATTACCAGCTGCGGGATGAACAACAATGCCATTAGCTTTGTTAACGACAATAACATCTTCATCTTCATAGACGATATCTAAATCCATTTTCTCGGGAATAATATCACTATCTTCCTCAAAATGATTAACAATTACTTCATCCCCTGTTTTGACTAAAAAACCAGCTTTTACTTTTTTTCCATTTACTAGAACTTCGCCATTTTTAATCATTTTCGTTATTTGACTTCGACTTTCATCCATTACTTCAGTCAAAAAATTATCCAATCTAATTTCATCACTTTCCACTTGATACTTCATTTTTAGCTCCTTTGAAAACATCGATAATAATTAAGATTACTCCAACAACAATAAATATATCAGCCAAGTTAAACACTGGAAAATTATATCCAAATATATTAAAATCTAAATAATCAACAACAGCTCCATAAATAATTCTATCTATTAAATTACCAATTATACCACCTAATAATATACCATAAAGTATTTTTTGATAATTTTTAAGTTCTTGCCCTTTAATAAATAAAAAGTAAATTAAAATAATTGTAAAAAGGGAAACGATAATTAAAAATGGTGTATTAGAACTTAAAATACTAAATGCTGCTCCAGTATTAGATATTAGCGTTATATTCCAAAAATTATTAATTATGGTAATACTATCACCCATATCCATATTTAATAAAAGAAGTGATTTAATAATTCTATCTAAAACAATTCCGATAAAACTTATTAAAATAATTTTTCGCATTTAACTCACCTTATGATATTATATCAGATTTTGGTCTAAATTACTACTTATATTTCACTTAAGTTACCATATACCATATTAGATTGTAGTTCCAATATGTTTGGGTCAAAAAAAGGACTTGAAATAGTCCTAATTTAAATATTTATAAATACAAATTTAAGAATTTTCTTTAAATAAATGTTTAATTAAAATCTTTTTTTAATATTTTGGGCCTTTCTAAACACAAGCTTGGCTGATTATAAACTATTAATTGATGCTGCGCCCTAGTACATACAACATAATACAATTTTTTTTCTTCTTCTGTATAATAATTATCAGGTTTAGTATATACAATAACACCATCAAATTCTAATCCTTTAGCTATATATGATGGCAAAATGGAAATCTTATTTTTTTCTATAGTGTTTTTTACAAATACATTTTCTGAACAATTAAACAAAAGCCTTTTATAAAGATTATTCATTTCTTTATCATCTTTTGTAATAATCGCTATCGTTTGCATACCATCACTTTTCATTTTCTTTAAATCACTAATAATATCATTTATATCATCGCTTTCTCTTTTTAAAACAGGAAAACCATTTTTACCTCTTATTGAAGTAATATTATTAATATTTAAAATGTTACTAGCAAATTCAATTATTTCTGAACTAGATCTATATGTTTTATTTAGTTCTATATAATTACCCTCGATATCAAAAATCGTTTTTAACTCTTCTAATGATTTATATGTACTATCAGGATTTATGGCTTGATTAATATCACCTAATATAGTAAAAAAAGCTTTAGGAAATATTTTTTTTAATATCCAAAATTGTAAAGGTGAATAATCTTGGGCTTCATCAACAACCATATGTTTAACTTCACTATTATATGGAAAATCATTTAACTGAAAATACAAGTATATAATTCCTGAAATGTCATCATAATATAACTTATTACCTTCCCTAATAATATTTTTCCCATCTAAAAATCCTTTAAAAATATAAATCGGATCAAGGTCAATATTAATTTTTTCACTTAAAATATTTTTAATCTTTGTTTTATATTTTTTTAAAGGAACATTGATACTGTGACAAATATATTCAGCAATTTTTTCTATTCGCTCTGTAAAAGGCAATTTTTTATACTTAACCATTAATAATTCATTTAATTCAAAATGATTGAAATAAAAACCGTTTAAAGTAATCCCACTTTTAAAAATATGTTTTTTTAAGTAATTTTCAAGATATTCATCTAACTCTTCTTTTGTGTATATATTCTTTATCATATTACCATTACTTAATTCATCATATTTACGTTTTAAAAATTCTGAAAAAGTTTCTATTTTTTTATACTTTTTCAAATAGGTTTTAACTATATCGTTAAAAGTAGTATTTAAAACATTTTCCTCGCCTAGTTCTGGTAAAACATCAGAAATATACTCTGAAAAGACATTGTTAGGTGAAAATATTAAAATATTATTAGACGTTAAACCTTTCTCTTTATATAATAAATAAGCAATACGATGAAGCGCTACTGAAGTTTTTCCACTTCCAGCAATACCCTGAACAATCAAATATTTATCTTTAGTATTTCTAATAATTTGATTTTGCTCTTTCTGAATTGTCGTAACAATATTTTTCATTTTATCAGTTGAGTGGGAAGATAAAACTTCTTGCAACACTTCATCATCAATATTAATATCATTTTCGACAATTCTTTTTAGTTTTCCCTTTTCTATTTTATATTGCCTTCTTAAAGTAATTTCACCAACTACCATTCCCATTGGTGCTTCATAACTAGCTTTTCCCATAGTATAATCATAAAAAAGACTTGAAATTGGCGCTCGCCAATCAAAAATATAATTTTCATTTTCATTATTAAGACCATACAATCCGATATACACATTAATTGTTTCATCCGGAAGTTTAAAATCTATTCTACCAAAATAAGCCTTATCTAATATTTTTTCATATTTAAATACTTTTTTTATTTTTTTATTAGTAATCTCTACTTTAGCATCAGTATCGTTTAATAAGTTGCCATACTCAAGTTCACTTAAACTTTTACAATCATTCCATATATATTTTTTCAATTCAAAAATTTCCTGCTTTTCTTTAGTAATTTTAACATCTATTTCATCGATTAATGTTTTAGCCACTTTTTTGACTTTGGTTAAATATTTTTCTTCTTCTTTCAATGTATTAGCATTAACACTCATAGCATCACCTGTTAAATAATATTTTAACATATTTATAAATTTTATAAAACTAATTCAGCGCGCAATTTATTCAAATTTATATTGTGAATCAATAGCAACATATTTCTTTTTATCATTATCATAATTTCTGACTTAAAATATAAATAAGCACCAGTCGATTAAATACCAGTTATTCCCACAATACCTATTTGTCCATTTTTAACATTTTATTCTTCAGCGACTACAACCGAATTTTTAAGTATATTATAATAAAATGTTCTATAAGAAATAACGTTAATTATTTTTTACGAATTTATTAACTATGTTACTTTATATCTTCAAGAGCTAGCTTATACATAAGTATTGGGTCATAACAATCATAAGTATAAATTTTTTGCACGCGGGAACGTTTATATGTAGCTCCAATACTTTCAAGTTTTGTAATCATTTCTTCTTTATTAATCTTTAAAATTTTTATTTCCAATTCTTGATAATTCACCTTTACCACCCTCTCAATTAATTTACTTTAATTATACTATGGCCACAGTGTAATAGCAATAAAAAAGGACTTGAAATAGTCCTAATTTAAATATTTATCGATTATTCTTTTAATTTCGACATCTAATTTTGTTTTATCGATATAATCAGCAAAACCATCATTTAGATAATGTTTAGCTATCGAAAGCTTCTTTTCTTCAAGCATAATAATTACTGGAGTTTTAAAGTTTTCATTTTCTTTTAGCTTTTTTAATACATCTAAAGCATTCATACTTTTCATTGTGTCATCTAAAATAATAATGTCAAATTTTTGGCCTATTCTTGTCTTATCAAGGCAATCTTTACCATACATAGTTCCAACCGGTTCTACATTTAATTCATTACAATATTCTTGAATACTATTTAACTCTTTTAAATCATCATCAACTATTAATACTTTTTGAAAACCTAATTTTTTTGAATAATCAGAAATTTTAGCTTCAAATTCTTGATTTACATCATCAGCTATTTTTTGGTCTAAAACAATAGTTACTTTAGTACCTTTATCTTCTTGACTTGTTATAAAGAAACTACCACCAAGCATTTTCATAACTTTTTTAATTAGTTTTAAATTCATATCTAAAGTATTTGCTTGTTCTAGTTCTTCGTTATTGACATTATCATTAGAACTTAAAATATCATTAACTTTTTCTAGGCTCATCCCTTTACCAGAATCTTCAACAGAAAGAATTATTCGGCAAATATCATATTTAATTATCGTATTTACTTCTAAACTAATAAAACCTTCAGTTGTATTTTTAATTGCATTAGTTAGTAATGAAGAAATAACTTGTTTTACTCTAATTTTATCACCATATAATTTATCTGGAATATTTTGGCTAATGTTAATAACAAAATTAATTTTATCGTTTATTTTATTTTCATTTTGCATTTTTATTTCATTTAAGGCTTGCACCAAACTATATTCTTTATTTGTTATTTTAATGTTTTTAATATCAATGGCGGAAACATCCATTATATTATTAACCTTCATATCAGCTTCTTTGGTTTTAATTAATATATTTTTTAAAGCTTCTTCATAATATTTTTTGTCATCTACTTCTAGTGCTTTATTACTAATATTAGTAATTGTATTAATATACTCCCTAGATTCAGTAGTTAAATTAAACATAAAATTAGAAGTGCCTTGACTATTTTTTTCAATTATTGATTTATTACGATTAAGTTCTTCAATTACTCTTAAATCAGGATTTTCTAACGTAAAATACATTAATATCGTTATAAAAATTTCAACATACGAAACTAAAGTCGCACTTGGAACTATTTGCTGGAAAATTGAAACAAAAATTACTAGGGCGATATAAGCATAAATTGGAAGATATTTCTTTGCCAGCAATGACCCTTTAGTTGAAAAAATATAGTATAAACTAATTAAAATATATATAGTTCCGGTAACAAATACCATTTTCGTACTTGGCCCATACGTGTATGTATAATTGTCAAAACCTTCTGGGAAATAATAATAAATTGGTAATATCCAAGTAACAGCCGCACATATTAGATAAATAATCAATAATATACCAAACACTTTTTCCTGTTTATGTCTATTTCTATATTTTTTTGTTGTAACATAAAATGTATAAAAACATAAAACAAAAACCCAAGCTTCAATTACAAGTAAATACCCTTTGGCGGCTAATGTATTAACAAGTGGCATTGTATCCATAATTTTTGCTGTTCCTAGCATACTAACTTCTATTGCTGCGCCTAATAATGTTAAAATCATTAACATACTGTAAATCTTATTTTCTACTGTATCCAATTTCTTTTTGGAAAAATACACTATCATTAACAAAACTAAAATCAAACTTGCACTAATAGTAAAATACAAAAAATAATTCATATCCACCCTCCATTACTATAACCATTATAACACATTTTTCCCCTACATAAAAGAAAAAATAGCAATATTATGCTATTCCTCCAATTGTTTTAACTTTAGGTTTTTCAAGGTTTTCGTCTTCCTTCTTTAAAGCCATAAAGTCAACTTTACCAATATCAGTTAATGGGATATCTGTTCTAAATTTATATTCAGCTGGTGTAAAATATTCAGGAAATCCAGCTTCGTCAATCATTTCATTTAATTCACTTATGATTTTTTCTTCTTCACCAATATAATCAGGTTTTAAAACAATGTGAGCTTTAGGAACTTCTTTATCGACTGAGTCATATACCCCTACTACCGCACAAGCTTCAACAGCTGGATGTTTAGCAAAAAGATTTTCTAGCTCTGATGGAAATACTTTATAACCACTACGAGCAATCATCCTTTTTATTCGGTCAACAGTATATATCAAACCATTTTCATCAACATAGCCAATATCACCAGTATGAATCCAATACTTTCCATCACTATGTTTTATTTTTATTTCATCAGTTGCCTCTTGATTATTTAAATAACCTTTCATAATTGTTGGCGTATTTATACATAGTTCTCCTTTATTGTTATAAGTAAGTTCTTCTTCAGTTCCTGGCTCAAAGGCACTAATAGTAGTTTTAGAAAGTGGTATTCCATTACTACCTGAAGCATTAATATCTTTAAAAGAACAAGTTGCAACTGAACTACATTCAGTTAAACTATATCCCTTCATATATACAGCCATACTACCGTGTTCCCGAAGAAAATTATTTAAGCTATCTTCAAACTGTTCTAAAGTTTTATCACCACCACCTAAAATAGCTTTAAAATGAGAAAGGTCGTGATTAATCATTTTGGGACTTTTCATAAGTGTTTCAAAATATGTAGGTACTCCCATCATAACATTAGGTTTATGTTTAATAACTAAATCATCAATTTTTTCAACTTCAAATTTTGGAACTAATGCAGTTTTCCAACCTAATACAGTTGGTGTATGCAAAGCTAAAACTGTACCAAAAGCCACAAATGGAACAATTACATTTAAAAATACATCGCCTCTTTCAACTCCTGAAGGACAGTTTTGTACTTGAATCATTGCGGCATTAAAGTTTTCGTTAGAAAGAAGAACAGCTTTCGGCACACCAGTAGTTCCGCCAGTATGAACAATACCTGCTGGATAATCTTTCGTATATTCTTTAACCGGCACTTTCTGAACATTTTGTCCATTTTTAATAAAATCTTTCCATTTGATATATGGTCCTTGTTCAGGAATATCTAGTGGTTTTAGTTCTCCTTTTTTAGTTTTTATTTTATCGCTAACTTGCTTACCAATTTTTAATGGCAATGGTAAGGAATCATTAGCACTAAAAACAACTACATTTTCAACTTTAGTATTTTCGATAGCGTTTTTTACATTTGGATAACATAAATCTAAAGTAACTAAACATTGAGAATCGACTTCATTTAAGTACCGATTAATACCTTTCGCATTTGTTCTTGGGTCAATTACATTAGGAATTGCTCCAATTTTATTCAAAGCATAAAATGAATAGATAAGTTCTGGCGTTGAAACACCACATATAGTTACAATGTCACCGGCTTTAACGCCTAAACTCACATATGCTTTGGCAGTTTTATCAATTTCATCAAATAACTTTTGATAAGTTATTTTTTTACCAAAATAGTTTAAAACCTCATCACCTTTATGTTCCTTGTTATAATCCCATAAAACTTCATAACAAGTCATTTCTGGTATTTCAGCACTTTTTTGTTCATCAGTATAGTACTGAAGCCAAGGTTTATCAATAGATGGATAACCAGTTAGCTTTTTACTTTTTTCTTTGTCAAGCTTTCCGTTTTGCGGTACATCTTAAATCTTTAAATTCTCCATAATACCTCCCTGTTTTCGGCATACTTTTCTTTGTATTACCTAATAGCATTATAACAGTTTTTTCAGAAAAATACAAAAAAAAACACTGAAATTTCAGTATTTTTTACATTTTTAAAGCTTTTTTATCTTTTCAGTATTTTTAAAATTAAGTTTTACCAGATCATTTAAGGCACTAAAGTCACTTTGTCTAACAATTTTCATTGCCGCTTCATCAGCTAGTTCCCCTGCTCCTTTTGGTAAATAGAACCCAACATTTTTACTCATTTTATCAAACTCTTTAATAAAGGCATACCGGCTAATAAGTGATGCACAAGCAACTGATAGACATTTATCTTCAGCTTTAGTTATAAAAGTAATATTTCTTTGAACTTCTGGAGCTTTAATAAGATATTTATAATATGAGCTAGGCGACGTAAACTGGTCGACAACAATATAGTCAGCTTGTTTGCCATATTTTTCATTTAAATCAAGTAAAACTTTATTATGAAGAATTGCTTTCATCGCATTCATATTAATATCAGCACTATATTTTCCATTATAATCACGATTAGTTAAAATACGTGTTGAATAAGGAATTTTTTTAATAATTTCTGGAACTATTTTTAAAATCTGGGCATCAGTTAATTTTTTAGAATCCTTAACACCTAAATCCTCTAAAAAAGGAATATTTTCTTTAGAAACAAAAGTGCTAGTTACAACAATTGGCCCAAAATAATCACCAGTTCCTACTTCATCAGAACCAATTGTATTAGTATAATAAACAAAACTTTTCTCCGCTGGCTCTTTCTTTTTCTCACCAGCTACTTTCATTTCCCCTTTACCGCCATTTAATTTTTTTTCTGTTTCAAGCCAAATATTCGCATCCATATCAGCGCATATTCCTTGAAATACGGCTTTCCCACTTTGATAAAGAGTTACAACTGTATCCATTTCATCAGCTTGAAACACTGCATAAGGTGGCGTTTTTGGACGTTTTTTATCTTCAAAGTACTCTTCCATTTTTTTCATTGTATTTTCGCTAACTTTTAAAGTTACTGTTTTTGTTTTTGCTTTTGCCATTTTTATCACCCTACTACTAATTCTAACACAAACAAAAAGTTATCTCAAGTAGTTTATTTTTGTAAACAAAAAGAAGTCCGGACGCAAGTTAAATAAATTAATTTCCAAATCTATGGTAACTTCCTTTTCTGTATTTACAGCTTATTATAATTAAAAATAACTATCAATGCCTTTTTCCTATTTTATAGTGATTTCCTCACAAAATTTGGCTTTTTAAATGCTATACAGTTATAATTTGGCTCATTATAATTACTTAAATCAAAATTTTTAAATGTTTCTTGCATAATTTTATTATTTTCTTTAACTGAATAAGCTCCAAAATTATAATTATTTAATCCTTTTCTAAAAACATAATAGCCACCAGGAAGCGATAAATTATTATAATCATAATTATCATATATTTTTCCGTTTGCCGAATCAAACAAATACCATCTATCATTTAAATAAATTTCTAAAAATATATGTCCGCGGACCATTTTAGCTTTATCATTTTCCTCCTGTAAATCTTTAATCCAATCAATGTGAGCACTAGAAACAAAAATCGCCGGAACTCCCTTAAGTCTTAAAACAGTGCCCAATACTAATCCCGCATCATTACAACCAGACCAAATTTTAGATTTTATAATATCTTCAGTGACCCGGCTAAACTTATCTACCTCATCTAAAGTAAACTCATTTAAAAATATATTATGAAGTCTCTCTATATCATCTAAACTTTTAATTTCTCCAACCATATCGGCAAATTCCATCATTGCAAGTCCTACATTATTTTGCATACTATTAATTAAAAAATCATTTAAATTAGTTCTGTCTATATTACAAATTTCTTTTAATGATGGATTAACTTTAGGTGCTTTTTCAGCATATTTTTGTAAACTATCTTTAATATTAACTATATAACGGCGAAGAACACTACCTTTATGCGTGATATCTATACAAACATCTCGTAAAACACCATAATTTTTTTCAATTATGTTAATTGAACCAATATTTCTTTCATCACAAGTTATCATAACTTCTTTTAAACCTAACTTTTGGCACTCTTCTAATGCTAAATGACACGATAACGTTCCATAACCTTTACCTCTGTAGCTTGGTGCGATTTCATAACTAATATGGCCACCATATTTTTTAAATATTTCATCTTTATCAATATCAATTTTTATAATAATTAAACCAACTGGATTATTATTTTCTATTAACAAAAATGGTATAATTTTCATTTCATTTTGAGTCAATTTATCAAGCCAGCCATAAAAGTTAGATTGTCTCATTCCAAGTTTAACATTAGGAATATTTTTAATAAAGTCATTATTATAAATCTCCATTAAATCAACATCATCATCAGTTATCCGTTTTAAATAAGCCTTATTCATAATTCACCTCTTGATACATCAATAATATCACAAAGAAAAAAATTAAACAATCTTTATTTTTCTTTAGAAATGTAATATAATTATAATGGAGGAGATTTATGAATATTATTGATGTTGTAATTTTAGCTTTTATTGCTTTAGGCGCTTTTGTTGGTTTTAAACAAGGCTTTACTAAAAGTTTAGTTAACTGTATTGGTTACATTGTAATTATTATTCTAGCCTTTATTTTAAAAAATCCAATTAGTGAACTTTTAATGAGCTTTATGCCCTTCTTTGATTTCTTTGGCCTTATTAAAGGACTTACGGTCTTTAATATCGCTTTATATGAAATAATTGCCTTTTTACTAGTATTTAGTATTTTACTAATTGTTTTGAAAATACTATTATTAGTAACAGGCATCTTTGAAAAGATTTTAAGTTTTACAATTATTTTAGGTATCCCTTCAAAAATACTAGGAGCTGTGATTGGTCTTATTAAAAATTTTGTTATTGTTTTTGCAGTTTTATACGTTTTAAACTTATTTAATATTACCGGTTTAGAAAATTCTAAACTAAAAGACCAAATATTAAATAATACACCAATTTTAGGTAGTTTGGCTGGTGAAACTACAGACGTAGCTAAAGAATTTGCCAGTATAAAAGACAAGTATACAGGTACAACCAATAACAATGAATTTAATTTAGAAACTTTAGATTTATTCTTAAAATATGGGATTGTAACTCCCGAAACTGCTCAAAAGTTAATCGATAATGGTAAACTTAAAATAACTGGTGCGGAAAGCATAATTGATAAATATTAGAAAGGACTGATAATATGTTAGAAGGTAATGTTACAAATTTTGATGAAATAATAAATGAAGGAAATGTGCTAGTAGATTTTTATGCCACTTGGTGTGGACCGTGCAAGATGTTAGCGCCAGAACTTGAAACCATTCAAGATAAAGTTAAAATTGTGAAAATTGATATTGATAAAAATCCTGATTTATGCAAAAGATATGGCGTTATGAGTGTACCTACTCTAATCTACTTTACATCTAAAGATAATTATAAAACTCATACTGGTTATATGCCAAAAGAAAACATTTTAAACTGGCTTAATATTGACTAACTTAAAATTAAAAGGTATAATCGTATATGAAATTTAATTAGAAAAGAGGTATGATTATGGAATTAAAAGGTTCAAAAACAGAAAGCAATTTACTTACCGCTTTTGCTGGAGAAAGCCAAGCAAGAAATAAATATACTTACTTTGCTTCAACCGCTAAAAGTGAAGGTTATCAACAAATAGGAGCAATTTTTGAAGAAACAGCTAACAATGAAAAAGAACACGCTAAAATGTGGTTAAAATTATTATTTGAAGGTGACATTAAAGACAGTTTAAATGTAACAACTATGGAAGCTTTAAAATTAGCTGCTGAAGGTGAAAATTATGAATGGACTGATATGTACGCTAATTTCGCTAAAGAAGCCAAAGAAGAAGGCTTTGACCATATAGCTTACCTATTTGAAGAAGTTGCTAAAATCGAAAAAGAACACGAAAACAGATATTTAAAATTATTAGAAGCTGTTAAAGAAGAAAAAGTGTTTAAAAAAGAAGCTCCAAAAATGTGGATTTGCCGGAACTGTGGACACGTACACTATGGTGAAGAAGCTCCAGAAGTTTGTCCAGTATGTGCTCATCCAAAAGCTTATTTTGAACTTAGATGTTAAAATTATTAGTCTGCGGACTAATTTTTTTTACTATTTTTTCTTGTTTTAATTTAATTAAAAATAATTATACTAATACTGTAGCCTAATTTTATAGGAGATGATTCAGTGTTTTTTAAAAATTTTCAAAAAACCATCATCACGCTTCTTCTTTTATTATGTATTATTCCAGTAAATGTTTTTGCTTATTCAGAATATATAATGCCTGGCGGAGAAAATATTGGAATAAAATTAAATTCAAAAGGAATTTTAATTGTCGGTGTTTATAAAGTTGGAGATGAATATCCAGCAACTGAAGCTGGTCTTAAAACTGGAGACGTTATTACAGCCATAAACGGTAGTGAAGTTGAAACAATTGAAGAAATGGCTTCTAAAATAAATACTGATGAAAGTGAAAATGTTAAAATCAGTTATGAACGAGATGGCAAAACTAAAGAAGCCACGTTAAAGCTTTACAAAGACTCTAATGATGTTTATAAGACTGGTTTATATGTCAAAGATAGTACAACTGGTATTGGTACATTAACCTTTATCGACCCAAATACCAAAACTTTCGGAGCATTAGGTCACGAAATACAAAGTCAGGAAACTGGTGAAGTTTTAGAAATAAAAGACGGTAAAATTTTTAATTCAACTGTTACCGGAATCAAACCAAGTTCTGATGGCGTACCTGGCGAAAAGGAAGCCGAATATGATGCTACTAAAACAACTGGCGATGTTGATGAAAATACCACCCAAGGTATCTTTGGAACTTACACGGCAGAATTACCAAATAAAGATACTTACAAGGTAGCCGAACCCGAAGATATAAAAACCGGCAATGCCAAAATTTTAACCGTTTTAGAAGGAAGCACAATTAATGAATATGATATTAAAATTACTGAAATAAATAAAGACGATGCCAAAAATAAAAACTTTATTTTTGAAATAACCGATGAAGATTTACTTAACAAAACTAATGGAATCATTCAAGGTATGAGTGGCTCTCCTATTATTCAAGGAGATTATATTATTGGAGCGGTTACTCACGTTGTCGTTGATAATCCACATAAAGGTTATGGAATATTTATTACTAATATGTTAGAAGAAGCCGAAAATTAAAACAGGGATAGTGATGTCTCCCAATTGGGATTCACATCATAGTTCCCTGCTTTTTTACATAAAAAAATGTCTAAAAGTGCGCCTTTTAACGATAAAACCGGGCTCACCAGGTGGGCATCACATTATATATTTTAGGATTCTTATAATATAAGCCTTCAACACCATATATAAATTAGATTCCCGAATCGTTATTTGTAGGTTTTTCATAATCGGCTAACATCTTTTAGACAATTAAATTATATCATACTTTTTTCACTTTGACAAGGTTATTTTAAAGCCTCTTTTCGTGATAAATTAAGTCGTCCTTTACGGTCATAACCTAAAGCTTTAACAATTATTTCGTCACCAACTTTAACCATATCACTAGGTTTTTCCACTCTTTCTTTAGCTAACTGTGAAACGTGCACTAGGCCTTCACACCCAGGCCATAGTTCAACAAAACATCCAAAGTCTTCTACTTTAACAACCTTACCGGTATAAATTTTACCCTCTTCGACTTCCCGAACCACATCTTTTATTTTTCTAGCTGTTTCCTCAATTATTTCTTTATCTGTATGATAAATAATAACCGTTCCATCATCTTCTAAATCAACTTTTACCGCATTGACATCATTAACACTTTTAACATTACTAGTCTCTAAAATGATTTTAGTAATCATTTCCCCACCACGACCAATAACATCTTTAATTTTTTCTGGGTCAATAGTAAAAGTCATCATTTTAGGGGCATATTTACTAACTTCCGGTCTTGGTTCTGGAATAGTATCAGTAATCACTTTTAAAACTTTTAACCGGGCTTTTTTAGCGGCTTCTAAAGCTTCAGCTAATATTTCTTTACTTACACCCTTTATTTTAATATCCATTTGTAAAGCACAAATACCATCTTCAGTTCCCGCAACTTTAAAATCCATATCACCTAAATGGTCTTCAAGGCCTTGAATATCCGTTAAAATTGTATAATCATCGCCTGAAGTAATTAAACCCATAGCAATTCCTGCTACCGGTGCTTTTATCGGTACACCGGCTGCCATTAAACTCATACATCCCGCACAAATACTTGCTTGAGATGAAGAACCATTACTTTCAAGTATTTCTGATACAACTCTAATTGTATAAGGAAATTCTTCTTCTGATGGTAAAACTTGAAGCAACGCTTTTTCTCCCAAAGCTCCATGGCCTATTTCTCTTCGTCCAGGAGCTCCATAACGACCTGTTTCGCCAACTGAAAATTGTGGGAAATTATAATGAAGCATAAACCTTTTTTCACTTTCTAAATCAAGGCCATCTAAAATTTGATGTTCGCCTAAAGCCCCTAATGTTGTTACTGATAAACTCTGGGTTTCGCCTCTTGTAAATAAAGCTGACCCGTGCGTTCTTGGTAGTAAATCTACTTCGGCTGATAATGGCCTTATTTCATCTAACATTCGGCCATCAGGTCTAATATGTTCACCTACAACAATTTTGCGAAATTCAGTATATTCAATATCTTCTAAAATTAGTTTAATTTTGGTCGTTAATAAATCAATTTCCTCTTTAGTTAAATCACTATATTTTTCTAATAAAGTATTAATTGCATTTTCTTTTGCTTCATCAACGGCTTTTTTTGATTCTAATTTACCTTTTACCTTTAAGCCATCATATATTCCCTTTGTAGCTAATGCTTTAACTTCTTCTTTTAAGTCATTATTTATTTCTAATGTTTCATATTCCATTTTTTCTAGGCCAATTTCTTTAATAATCTCATTTTGAAACTTCGTTAATTCTTGGACCGCTCTATGGCCAAACTGAAGCGCTTCAAGCATATCTTCTTCTTTAACTTGTTTCGCACTTGATTCAACCATATTAATGCTGTCATAAGTACCAGCAACAGTTAAATCAATGTCCGATACTTCACTTTGTTCAGTTGTCGGATTAATAACAAACTCGCCATTTACTCGCCCAACTTTAACACTAGCGACTGGGCCATCAAAAGGAATTTTACTTATTGATGTAGCTAACGATGAACCAAATAAAGCTGCCATTTCTGGAGAATTATCTGGGTCAACTGATAAAACTGTATTAATAATTTGAACCTCATTTTTAAAACCAGCTGGAAATAATGGGCGCATTGGCCGGTCAATCATTCGCGCCGCTAGAGTCGCATTTTCAGTTGGTCGGCCCTCTCTTTTAATAAAACCACCAGGAATTTTACCAACTGAATATAATTTTTCTTGATATAATACAGTCAGTGGAAAAAAATCGGCCAAAACATTAACATTATCAGAAACAACTGCCACACTTAAAACAACAGTATCACCATATCTAACTAAAACAGCTCCATCTGCTTGTTTAGCAAGTTCTCCGTGTTCAACAATTAATTTCCGGCCGTGAAAATCTAATTCAAATGTTTTTTTCATAAATGCCTCCTTATATATTTATGTCTTTAATATAGTTTAATTATACCACGTATCTTTTAATTTTTATAGAAAAAACACTCAAAAAAGAGTGCCTATTATTTTCTAAGTCCTAAACTTTTTACGATTTCACGATATCTAGTAACATCTTTTTCTTTTAAATAATTAAGCATACTTCTTCTACGACCAACTTTTTTAAGTAAGCCACGCCTAGAATGGAAATCGTGTGAATGAGTTTTTAAATGTTCAGTTAAATCAGCGATTTCTTTAGTTAAAATAGCGATTTGCACTTCTGCTGAACCAGTATCTCCTTCACTTCTAGCATATTTCTTAACAATTGCTTGTTTTTCATTTTTAGATAATGCCATAATACTCTCCTTTCTTTTATAATATTCGCTTATACCTAGATATAAAGATGGAGTTCTTTAAATCCACGAATAAGTACATTAATAATTATACACAAATTAAAGTTAAAAATCAACTTTTAATTCATATATTTTTGCATTTGCTTCATCATTTGATTAACTTGTTTCTGACTAGGTGTTCTTCCCATACCACTCATCATCGCTTTAATCATTTGCTCATTGATTGGTGGATTTTCTTTTAATTGTTTTTTAAATAGTTTACGAGCGATTAAAAAACCAATAATTACGCCAACAACTAAACCACCAATTATTTTTAATAAATCAAGTAGTAGTGCTCCCCACTCCATAATATCAATTCCTTTCTGTTATATAGTTTACTAAAAACTAAAGTATTTTGCAAGCAAATCATAGTAATTCCTTAATTTTTTTCCTTATACTATCATAATCAAAATTATATTTCTTTAAAACATCTTCAGGTTTACCACTAGCCCCAAATTCATTTATGTTAATTAAATATTTTTCACTCGAAACAAAATCCCTTAAGCCAAAGCTACTGCCGGCTTCGATAAAGAAAGTTTTTACTCCTACTGGTAATACCTCATATTGATACTCTTTATTTTGCTTCTTAAATGACTCTACCGATGGCATACTAACAACTCTTATATCGTAATCTTTTTTTAAATCCTCTGCTACTTTTAAGGCGAGTTCAACTTCTGTCCCGGTAGCTATTAAAATAGCTGATAATTTCCCGGTTTCTCTCCTAACAATATAAGCTCCATTTTTAACCATAACATTACTAGTAGCTTTAAAATTATATGTTTTTGCCCTTGATAGTATGATAGCACTGGGCTTTTTATTAATTAAAATATTTTGCCAAGAACCTACAGTTTCATTAAAATCGGCGGGCCGGTAAACGATTAATCCCGGAATACTCCGAAGACTAGCTAATTGTTCTACTGGCTGATGGGTAGGCCCATCTTCACCAACATTTATAGAGTCATGAGTAAAAATATAAACTACCGGCAATTCCATTAAAGCACTCATTCTAATTGCGGGCTTTAAATAGTCAGAGAAAGTTAAAAATGTCGAACAAAATGGTAAATAACCAGATAAAGCTAGTCCATTAGAAATAGAACCCATTGCGTGCTCACGAACACCATACCAAATATTTTTACCTTTATAGTTATTAGGCCCAAAATCGCCTTCGTCATTTAAATACGCTTTAGTTGAACTTGCTAAATCTGCACTTCCGCCAAATAATAAAGGATTTTTCTCTGAAAAATAATTCATAACTATTTGATTACTATCTCTAGTTGCCAGCATCTGCGGAAAATCGATAGTCATATCATTAAAATTAATATTTGTTTCCCCTTTAATAAATTTAACTAAATATCCGTCTGGATGACTTGTTTCATAATCGTTATAAGCTTTTTGATAGTTGAGATATTTTTCACTACTACGAGTCATTATCTTATTCTTAAAATAATTTACAGCTTCTTCATTAACATAAAATTCTTCTTCCGGAATATTAAGTTTTTGTTTTAATTGACTAATATCTTCTGAAGTCAAAGGCTTTCCGTGAATTTTATTAGTATTAGCAAGTAATGAACCTTCTCCTAATATAGTTTTAACCTCAATTAATACTGGTAAATCCGATTTTTTAGCCTTATTTATCGCTCGGTCAATTTCACTTACTTTATTACCAACACTAAATACTTGCCACCCTAATGCGTCAAAACGTTCTAAAACATCTTCCGTAAAAGTATGATTTGTTTCCCCATCTAATGAAATTCTATTAGAATCATATAAAACAATTAAATTGTTTAATTTTAAGATTCCGGCTAACGAGGCAGCTTCATAACTAACGCCTTCCATTAAATCACCATCGCCACATAAAACATAAATATTATAATTAATTAGTTCTTCTTCTGTTAAACTTTGTAAGTGCTTTTCCGCGATAGCCATACCAACTGCGGAAGCAAATCCTTGTCCAAGTGGTCCGGTACTCATATCAACCCCTGGAGTAACATTATACTCTGGATGACCTGGGGTTTTAGAATTTAACTGCCTAAAACTTTTTAAATCATCTAAAGTAAGAAAACCACACATATACAAAGTCGCATATAGTAATGCAGACCCGTGACCGGCTGACATCACAAAACGGTCACGGTCCACCCACTTTGAATCATTTATATTTATGTGCATATGGTTTGCATATACAGTATAGATAATTGACGCAGCCGATAGAGTAATCCCCGGATGCCCACTACCAGCTTTATTTATCATATCAATACTTAAAGTTTTTAAATTAGCTATAATATCTTTTTCCATTTTAGTTTCATCCCTTTCATTTTGTTTAAAGCCTACTTAATAAACTAAATTTATTTTTGGGTTATCCCTCTATTCTAAAATATATTATAGCAAATTTTTTATAAATTTTAAACTAGATATTTAGAGTTTCATTAACCTCTATTTGATTTTCATCTAAAGTTTTGGGTGTATCACTACCAATATAAAATACGCCTATTACCATAACAGCAAAAATAATAATCCATTTGTTTTTAATAATTTCTTTCATCTAAATCACCCTTTCATTATTTAATTATGAATCAGCGCTTCTTCATTACACATCAATCATATCACGAACAAATATTCGTGTCAATAGTTTTTCAAACATTTGTTTGACTTTTTACATTTTTTGTGTTAAAATATATTTGACATATTGAAATATATGGAAAAATTAATGTGTAAAGGAGGACATAATGGAAAAATTAACTAAACGGCAAAACGATGTTTTAGATTTTGTTAAATCTTATATTGTCTCACACGGCTATCCACCAACAGTTAGAGAAATAGGTAAAGCTTTAGACATTTCGTCACCGGCGACCGTTCACGCCCATCTAAATAATTTAGAGAATAAAGGTATAATTAAAAAAGATAGCTCAAAAAACCGAGCTATTGAATTACTTGTTAAGAACGAATATGAAAAGGAAAATGAACAAATAGCCGACGTTCCGCTTTTAGGAATGATAACGGCCGGTAGTCCAATTGAAGCTATTGAAATGCCAAATCAATTTTTCTCATTACCAACCAGTTTAATTCCCAAAGGTAAAGAAGTTTTTACACTAGAAGTTAGCGGAACTAGTATGATAAATGCTGGGATTTTAGACGGTGACATTGTTATTGTTGAAAGAAAAAATACCGCCAGAAACGGTGAAATTGTCGTAGCTATGACCGACGAAAACGAAGTTACTTTAAAAACCTTTTATAAAGAAAATGGATACTTTAGATTACAACCAGAAAATGATACAATGAACCCAATCTTTTTAAATAATGTAACAATTTTAGGCAAAGCTATTGGTTTATACAGAAAAATATAAGGAAATTAATCCTTATATTTTATTTTGTAAAAACTTTACCAGGCACAATCGCCCCAGTACTAGTTAATACTTCTTTCCCTTTTTGGCTAGTTGGATATATTAGAAAATGACGGTCATCTGATTCTACTTGGCCATTGCCTCTTTCAAAGGTAACCGTTTGAATAACTTTTTCGCCGTTTTGACACATATCAGTATAACCTAATTTTCTACATAACCCTTCAGACATTGAACCTTCTAAATTAGTTCTTAAGTAAATAAAATCAATACCATTTTCTAAAGCAATATCATGAATAACTTCCATTAAAGTAGTACAAACCCCATGGCCCCGATATTCTTTAAGGGTAGCAAGACCATAAATATAGAAAGGATTCAAAGCCCCAGCTTCGTCCGCAAAATAACTTTCGTGTTCTTCTTCCACTTCGTGCATAAGGCCAGCAAGACCCATTAAATCACCATTACTATGGTAATAACCTAAAGCTAGGCCGTTTTTTAAATAACCATTATATTCTTCTAATTTATCTTTCAAAGTTAATGGCTCATCAAACGGTGGTTCTTTAAAAACATCGATTACTTTAGAAAAGTCGTCAAAATTAGTAATTGGCTTTATAACAAAGCCATTTTCTTTTTCAATTGGTTTCATATTAAATAATTTGTTTTGCATTTTATCACTCCTCTATTAATTTTTTAAATATTTTATATAAATTTAATAATGATTCTTTATTAACATATTCATTTGGACAGTGCGGATTATCCCCGATTGGATTAGTTAAAACTGTTGGAATATTTTTATCCGCAAAGTAAATCGCATCAGATGTTGCAACATTTTTAATTATCTCTGGTTTATAACCAAGGATTTCTTTACTAATTTTTAAATATTTCTCGATATATTTATTATTAATGTCGGTGGCAAAAGCCAAGCCTTTTTCGATAACTGTTACTTTAATATTAGCATTTATTTTGTTTATTTCATCTAATATTTCGTCAGTATTACATTCAGGTACATACCGAATATCTAAATACATAACAGCCTCATCAGGAACCTGATTTAAAGCTTTACCACCTTCTAATTTTGACAAATTAATCGAAGTTTGAAAATCATCATCGTTTTTTGGTAACGGATATTTTTTAAGTAGTTTTTCATAACAACTATATAACTCGTTTATCGCATTAATACCATTATAGGGCTGGGACGCATGCGCAGATGTGGTTTTAACTTCAAGTTTTAATTGAAATAAACCTTTTTGTTTATAAATGACTTGAAAATTTTTACCCCCATCAGGGACAACCGCTAAATTAATATTAGGATATAAATTAACAAGCTCTCGTGCGCAGTGGCCGGCAATTTCTTCATCACTAGTTAAAAACAAAGCTATTTTTTTTTTTTTTTTTAAGTGCTTAAATAATGTTAAAATAACAGCAACTGACCCTTTCATATCAACCGCTCCCCGGCCATAGACATTTTTTTCATCTTCGGAAAATCTATAAGTATCAGCTGGCACAACATCGACATGAGCACAGAAAACAATATCATAAGCCGTATCTTTGGTATTAGCAATTACCAAAGATGAATGACCTTCAAATTCATAATCTTTTATAAATAAGTTTTTAGGTAATCTAGTTTTTACTTCATCTAATAATTTTTTATTCATCTGTTTATCAGAAGAAACACTAGGACAGTTCATAAGTATTTTTAATTCTTCAAGTATTTCCTTTAAGTTATCCATATTTATTCCTTTCTCACAAAATTAAAACCTATGCTTGTATATGCATAGGTTCTATAGTTTAGACTATAAAATTATTTCCGTCCGCAGATACAAGCATCACAAACAGTACTTGCATCTTTGACTTTCATCTAGCAAGTACTTACTGACAGCGTCTGCGGTTGTTCATTTGAAATAATTTCATAATATCTTCCTTTCTTGGTCTATATAATACACAAAATATTTTCTTTTGTCAAGCTTTAGAAAAAAATTATTTTTAGGTGAAGTATCGTTTTTCAAACTAATTAGTTACTTTGATTAACCTTTTCCTAACTGTTTTATTACCTGTTTCATCAGTAGCTGTATAAGTTATAACATAATCCCCAGTTTCTTCTTTTAATGTACCTTCATAGCTCAAATCATAATCACCTGAATTATCAGTAACTTCTATCCCTTCTTTTAAATCATAATTATTAACTTCACTTTTAGTGATTGTTACCGTTGTTGGTAAAGTTATTTTCGGAGCTTCTCTATCAACAATTTTAACTACCCTACTAACAGAAGTTACAAGTTTAGAGTTATCTGGGTCACTAACACTATAAAAAATACGGTAAGTCGTAAACTTACTAGTATCAACTTCACTTCTTACCCGGTTATCTTCATAAACTGATGTTTGAATTAAATTAGAAATGTTTCTCCCATCTTTTGTATAAGCAGACGCTCCAAGTTCCTCATACTCACCATTCATTTCGGTATAAACAACATAGCCCCCATTTAAAATAATTTCTGGATTATCACTTTCTTCATAAGTGACATAGTTAGGTTTTTCTTCGGGAATTAAGTTAATAACAATCATGCATACAATTGCCGAAACTATTACAAGAAAAACAATGGCGATTAATTTAGGCAATACTATTCCTGATTGATTCATTAATTAGTTTCCCCTCCAGCATCATCAACAGTAGCTTTATACTCAAAATGATTACCCTTTTTAGTAACCGTTACATAGCTTAAGGTAGGATTAAACGGCTCGCCGGTTTTTGGATTGTCAACTTCTGTCGGTAAATAGCCACCTTTTTGTAAAGTATCTAATGTTACGCAGCACGGGTTAACTGGTTTTTGGTCACCCGCATCACAAGGTGAAGTGTTACATTTTGCACCCACTTGATTTAACTTTTCTAAATTCTCTGCATAATAGTTTTTAGCCGCCTTAACTAGCTGATTGATTTGGGTATTATATAAATCTTCATCACTTTTATTAATACTTCTATCAATAAGCGGAACGGCAATCATCGAAATAATAGCTAAAATAACAATAACACCTAATAATTCAACTAATGTAAATCCTTTTTTCATATCTTTCACCTAATATAATTATAAATATAAAAACTAGCTTCGTCAAGAGCTAGTTTTCAGGATTAAAATCTTCTAAAGTGCCATCTTCAGTTACAATTTTATTAACTTTTTCTTCAATATTTTTAAGTTGTTCATCACATTCTTTAACTAACTTCATAGCTTTAGTATACTTTTCGATTGATTCGTCTAAAGAAACTTCACCATTTTCAAGTTCAGCAATTATTCCTTCTAGTTCCTTTACTTTATCTTCAAATTTTTTTTCCATTATTTATCCTCCTTCTTTTTTAATATTTTAGCCATAATATAACCATCATTCACTTTAATATTTAAAGTATCATTTATATTAACTTGTTTTAAACTTTTAACTATTTTATCGTTAAGGTAAGTAATACTATAACCTCTACCAATTATTTTCAAAGGATTTAAAAGTTCTAATTTATCAATAATACCAGATAATTTAGTCTGCTCTTTTTCATATAATTTTTGAGGATTAGTTAAAATATAGCTATTTTTTATATATTCTAACTTCAATTCTTTTACTTTTAAATTATTATAAAATAATTCAGTAACTCTTTTAGCCATTGAGGCAATACTTTCAGCTTTAGCTTGGTAAAGCATTTCCGGATTGTTTAAAATATAATGACTGCGCAAATTAATTAATTTTTCTTTTTCTTTCGCAAGTTTTTGCGTTATCAAAGTATTTAATTTTTCGTTTATTAAAGAAATTGTTTGTTTTTTATTTTCATACATAACCATTGGCGTTTTTAAAACATAAGAGCTTTTTATTGCTTCAAGGTGCAAGCGTTCATATTTTATTTTTTTATTTATTGCTTCTCTTAATCTAATCGATAACTGGCTAATATGATTTGTTAAATCTACCATATTAGGAACAGCCAGTTCAGCGGCCGCTGTTGGCGTTGGTGCTCTTAAATCAGCGACAAAATCACTTATTGTAAAATCAATTTCGTGCCCAACAGCACTAATTGTTGGAATTTTACACTGATAAATAGCCCTCGCCACTATTTCTTCGTTAAAAGGCCATAAATCCTCGATTGAGCCACCACCCCGGCCAATGATTAACACATCTAAATCAAAGTTTTCGGCTCGCCCAATATTGCGAACAATATCATCTTTAGCGTTTTCTCCTTGAACTAAAGTCGGAAAAAGAATTGTTTCACAAATTGGAAAACGTCTTTTTATCGTTGTTATAATATCTCTAACTGCCGCCCCGGTACTAGCTGTAATTATTCCAACTCTTTTAGGAATTTTCGGAATTGGCTTTTTATGACTTTCAGCAAATAAACCTTCTTTAGCAAGTTCCTTTTTTAACTTTTCAAAAGCCACATACAAATTTCCCATACCATCTTCAAGCATTTCATCGACATAAATTTGATAATTACCAGTAGCTTCATAGACACTAATTCGGCCAGCGACTAAAACTTTAGAACCGTCAGTTGGTGTAAAATTTAATTTACTAGCACTTGTGCGAAACATAATCGCATTTATTTTACTGTTTTCATCTTTAAGAGAAAAATATAAATGTCCGGTCGTATGGGCTTTAAAATTAGAAATTTCGCCTTTTAAAAAGACCATCTTCAAGTTATTGTCACTATCAAATTTAGCTTTTAAATACCTAGTAATGGCTGTTATTGTCAAATATTTTTCATTCATAATCACACCTGCTTATTATGATATATTTTGTCCAAAACCCCATTAATCATTTTTCTTACCTTATCATCACTATAAACTTTAGCAAGTTCAATTGCTTCATTTATCGCAACAATATCTGGTGTTCCTGTATAAAGAAGCTCAAAAATTCCCATTCTTAAGATGGCTTTATCAGTATTACCAAGCCTATCAATCGTCCAGCTATCTAAATATTTATTAGCAAGTTCATCAATTGATTCTTTATAAGTTATAACACCATAAACAACATCCTTAACAAATTCATTATCAATAACTGATACTTCTTTAATAACATCATCCACGGTATAAGGTATATTATTTGTATCATACACTTCAATTTGATATAAAATAGTCATACATTGTTTACGTAATTCACTTCTGTTTGTTTGCATTTTTACCACCTTTATTAATTTTACCATAAAAAAAGAAAAATAGTAACTATTTTAAGTATTTTTCTCCTTTACCTTGATATAATTTAACTAAACACCAAATATGAACATATATTAACAAAATAATTAATAACACCCAGCCGATAATCGGTACGATAATACAAATAAGCCAGGCATAAGGTAAAGCATATATTTCAGCACCTGGAACTTCCAACTTTTTACAAACACTTGTTAACGTTTGTAAATAAAAAATTACTAGCATCACTGCTGCTGGAAAGAAAAATAAAATAATTCCCAATGCCCAATAATACCATTTAGCATACCAAGCCTTACGGTCAAAAACTTCAAGTAAAGCGCCTAGAAAAAATATCGAAACGCCGGCTGAACCAATACCAAGTAAAATCCATAACCACCAATTATTTCTTTTTAATAAACTCATAAACTCCTCCTCAAAAAAAAGATAATTATTATCTTTTATTCGCAGCGCCCTTCTCCTGGATTTTCACCTTCAACATATTCTTTATCAATTAACTCGCAAGACGTTTTAGTCATCGAATCGCGAAGATAACCACCAAATATTTTTACGATACTTACAACAATAACACTAATAACCGCAATGATTAATAAATATTCAACAAGAGCCTGCCCTTTACTATTTAGTTTATTCATGCCATCCTCCTAAAACCACCTATATTTATTACATTATAAAATATTTTTAATGAAAAAGCAAGTAATTATAATAAAATATTTAAGTAGAAATGTGTTTGTAATTTAAAAGCTAATGAGCTTCACTACTCATCCTGATTTATAAAAAGGCAAAAAATCTATAAAATCGACAATCTTACCATAAGATAAGATTGTCAAAATCGTTTTGTTATCTAATATAACATTTACTACCAGAAACATAAAAATTAGAATCAGTACAATAATAATAACCACGATGATAAGTAGCAGAAGTTGTAAAAGTTTTTCTACAAGTTGCATAACAATTATAACTATAGCCTTCAGGTTTTCCAGAGCAACTAGAAGCACAGCCATTAAAAGTACAACTATATCCCTGGGCTTTATAATAAGCTTGATTATCAGTCCAAGAAGCTGCTTGCCCATCAGGGCCACAAACATTTCGACCAGTAACGGAAACAGTATTTGTTTTCCTACATGTCGTACCACTTAAAGTATAACCACTTGGACAAGTATAATAAGGACTAGAATATGAAGCTGATTTTTCAACTATCATCGTAAGTGAAGCTGTTTTTGTATTTGTACCATCGGTAATTATACCAACTAATATTCCGTTATTTGCAAAATAAACATTAGTGTTGCCATTAACACTTGATTGCAAAGAATCATCTTTTTGATATGAACATCTTATATTTCCATATAATCCACACTGGTTTTGATAATTTATTTGCCCATAGCGGCTTGACTGCAATAAACTTGGAATTTGTAATAATTTTGTTGTTACTTCTTTATCTCCACTAGATTCTTTATTTAAAGAATTTGTTACACTAACTTTTATTGTATGACTTGTATTTTGAGTTAATCCTGTAAAAGTATAAGAACAACTTTCTTCTTTACATACACCGTCTTTTACTGGCATTAATATAGGTGTTTCATCATCTATTTGAAAATTATAGAAACTAACTAGACTTTCTTCTTCTTTAACCTTAACATCAACACTAATAGAATTTGTCGTACTAGATGTATCTAGTGTGATAATCGGCGGAGTATTATCAACAAGTGCATATTCTCGGCATTCTGAACTTTCTGAATAATTATAATAATAAGCCTCATCTTTTTTTGTTATAATTACACACCCTTTATTATTACTTTCAGAGACATAGCCTTCCTTTTCTAAAATATCAATACTAATGCCACCTTTTTCATCCGGTAGTTTTTCTTTATTATCATTTCCCCAATTTTTAGTCGCCAACTCTAATGATTCTTTAGACATTTTTTCTGTTTCTTCTTTTCCTTTGTTTATTTGATTTACTACTAAAGGGGCGACTATTAAAATTATCGCTGATAAAATTAAAACTGTCCCCAAAAGTTCAATTAAAGTAAAACCACTTTTTTTCATTAAAATCACCTATTCTATATTGATTATAACATATATTTTGTTATAAAATAATAATAACTGCAAAACTTTACACAAATTTTAATATAGGTGATAACATGGAGATAAAAGAATTAAATGGTTTTTGGGATAATTTCAAAGGACTAATGTTTAAAAAAAACATAAATTACGCTATTAGGCTTAAATGTAATGGTATTCATACCTTTTTTATGAGAATGCCTATCGATGTTGTTTTAACTGATAAAGAAGGAATTATTATTGATATTATCTATAATCTAAAACCTTGGAAAATAATTTTACCAAAGAAAAATGTTTACTATACTTATGAATTTCCTATTAATTTAATAAACTTTAAAATTGGCGATAAAATAAGCTAATTCTACCAAAAATTATTAAAAAAAAAGAAACCTTTTAGGCCTCTTTTGGATATACACTAACTTGCTTTTTATCGCGTCCAACACGTTCAAATTTAACTACACCAGGTATTTTAGCAAACAATGTATCATCTTTTCCAATACCTACATTTACACCTGGGTAAATTCTTGTTCCGCGCTGACGATATAAAATACTACCACCGGTAACAAACTGTCCATCAGCAGCTTTCGCACCTAGTCGTTTAGATTCTGAATCACGTCCATTTTTAGTTGAACCTTGTCCTTTTTTATGGGCAAAAAGCTGAATATCTAATTCCATAAATTTTAATGACATTAGACTACACCTCCTCATTTACTATAATGTTTTGTTTATATTTTTTAGAAAGTTCTTTTAATAACTCTAGCATATTTAAAATAACTGTTTTGATAATTTCATCATTACTTAAAATATCAATCGTAAGTGTTTCATCATTATAGTTATAATTTAAAGATTTATCATTAAACCTTAAAGCTAAATTAACACTTGTTGTTACGATGCTACTTACTGATGCACAAACGATGTCTTTTCCATAATCATCATACATCGCATGTCCAGTTATTTTTATTTGCTTATCTTTAATACATACTTTAATCATACTTAAGCACTAACTTTAGTAATTTCTATTTTAGTATAAGGCTGACGGTGTCCTTGTGTACGACGATATTTTTTCTTCGCACGATATTTAAAGACAACTATTTTTTTAGCCTTACCTTGTTTTAGAACTTTACCCTCTACTTTAGCTCCTTCAACATAAGGCGTTCCGCTTTTCCCATCAATCATTAAAACCTTATCAAATTTAATAGTATCTCCTTCGGCAGCATCAAGTTTTTCAACATATAAAATCGTACCTTTTTCGATATAATATTGTTTACCACCGGTTTCAATAACTGCTTTCATTTTAGTACCTCCTTTTAAATCTAAGACTCGCCATTAAGGTAGTTTAATACTTTTAAACCTTTTTTGTGCGGTTGTAGAGTTGAGGCTCTACACAATTAATGATTTTATCACATTTTACTTTTAAAGTCAAATCTTTTTTTTAAAGCTTCTTTTTCCGTGATATATTTACCTTTTTCCTTAAATAAATGTTTATAATCTCGTTTCATTTTCGCATAGTTAAGACTTTTAATATTTTTATGTTTTTTAAAATTAAAATCATTATTATATCGTTCTAATAAAAATAAATTAAAAATATTATTATGGTCTTTATATTCCAAATATACTTTAACAGCTACAAAAACAATAATTAGAACTATTAGTAAATTATATTTAATTTTTAATAAAAGTATTATTATCGTTAAAAAAGAAATATAAATTGTTAGAAGATGGCTTCTTTTAAAACTAATTATTTTATTTAAAATTATATTTAAAAATTTAGCCCCATCTAAAGGATAGCTGGGAAGTAGATTAAAACTTAAAATAGCCAAGCTATAATCTAAAACAGGTACTCCATAAAACTTAACTAAAAAATAAGTACCAATTAACTGAAATAGTGGCCCCATTATTAAAATAATAAATTCTTCTTTTAAAGGTTTATTTATTTTTTCATGAAAAATTGTCAAAGCTCCAAAAGGCAAAAGTAAAACTTTTTCAATATGCCACTTATAAAATAAAGCGGCCAAAATATGGCCTAGTTCGTGAATTATAATAATTAAGGTAAATAACAAAAATCCCTTAAAGTTACCCGTTATTACTGCGATAAAAGCGACCAAATAATAAAAGAGATGAATTTTAAATATAGTCTTTATAATTTAAAAACTTCCCTTCTTTTTGAAAGTACATATTTAAAGTATTTTCTTTAGCTTCGCCAACTGTATCACCAGCTTTAACATAATCGTATAAACTAATATTAGTGGTATCTAAATTACTATACCATACTTCAACATTGTCAGGGCGCTGGATAACAATGGTATTGCCATAACCTTCTTTTTCACCGGCAAAAATAACTAGGCCTCGCGAAATAGCAGGAATTGCATAATTATCAGCAAGAGTTAAAGATACTCCATCACCATTTTTTTTACTTTTGTCATATTCAAGTTTAACACTAGAAACAACTTCTGTTTCTTCTTCATTTACAAAAGGCAAAGATGACCCAAAATATTTTTCGTAAATATCATTTATCTTGGCAAAACTAAAATTATTTTGAAAAACAGTTTTATAAACTTTTTCTTGTAAGCTAGGATTTGCTTTTAAAACAATTAAACTAACTAAACAAATTATAATTAAAAACAAAAAACGATTTAAATATTTAACATACCTAGGCCTTTCCACCTTTTTCTTTTTAGACATATTATCACCTTACTATATTTTATTTAAAATATAGTTTTTTAGACTAAATTATGTAGAATTCTACATAATTTTATACAAAAAAAAAAGAAGCATTACACTTCTTCAATAACAATTAAAATCATTGGTTTACATTCTGTTTCTTTATAGAAATATTTACCAACTTTATCACGAACATCATTTTTTATTTTAGCAAAGTCAATATGACTTTCTTTAGTATGCTCTTTTATTAAATCTAAAGAAATTTTAGCCGCCTCTTTTATTAATTCTGTATTTTCTTTAACAAAAATAAATCCTCTAGTTAGAACCTCTGGTCCTGAAAGTAATTCTTTAGTTTTCTTATCAAGAGTTGCCGTTATAATAACAATACCGTTATCACTTAAAAGTTCTCTATCTTTTAATACTAATTCCCCAACATCACCCGCTGACAATCCATCAATTAAAATGTCATCAATAGGTTCTTTCATATTTTTTGGAACTAATTTACCATTTTCAAAATAAGCTACTTCCCCATTTAAATGTAACAAAATATTTTCATCTTGCATTCCAACAGTTTTAGCCACATTAGCATTAGCTACTTGATGACGGTATTCACCAATAACTGGAAAATAATATTTTGGATGCATTAAATCAAGCATCAACATTAAGTCTTCACTAGAAGCGTGATGCGACAAATATTTTTTTTCTGGTAATGTTATAACATTAGCGCCGATTTTAGCTAACCTATCCATAAGTTTAGTTGCACTGCTTTCCATACCATCTAAAATTGGAGAAGCAAAAACAATTGTATCTTGGTCGCTAATTTTAATAAACTTATCATACCCTTTGGCTATACGCCATAAATTTGAAAAAGGTCTTTCCATTTCATCAGAAACAATAACCACCACTTTTTCATCGTTAATATGATGAATTGAAGTAATTTTTTTACGGTCAAAATCCAAATATTTTAAATCAATGGCCTTTAAAATCATTGTCTCTAATCTTTTACCCATAATTACGACTTTACGGTCTGTAAGCTTTATTTCATTAAACAACTCTTGAATCCGATAAAGTTGCGCCTGATAAATATTATATAAAATGCGCCCTTCATTTTTATTTAACACTTCACTGATTACCGCACTAGTACGATGATTTGGTGAAGTAAAACCTTTTTTATCAGCATATAAGGACTCGCTCATCAAGCATAATACACCTTGTTTACCAACGTACGCTAGTTTGCCAATATCTGTTTTATAATGACCTATCATCGTCGGGTCAAAGACAAAATTACCAGTATAGAAAATAACACCGTCTTTAGTATATAAAGCATAGCCAACCGTATCTGGTACGGTATGTGTTAAAGAAATTGGAAAAATTGCATTTTCACCAAACTCTAATTTTCGGTGAGGTTTAATTAAAACCAAATTATCAAGTGGTAAACCTTCAGCTAAAAAGTCTTCTTTAATAATTTCTAACGTAAAAGCTGTAGCATATACTTTTAAAGTTGGTAGTTCTTTTAAAATATTTGTTAAAGCTCCCATGTGTTCATCATGTCCGTGAGTAATAAATATTCCCTTTATCCGTTTAAGATTTCTCTTTAAATAATCAAATGACGGGATGATATAATCAACCCCAAGCATTTTATCATCAGCATACTTTAGACCGGCATCAAACACAAAAATATCTTTATTTACTTCGACAACATACATATTTTTCCCGTTTTCATTTAAGCCGCCTAAAGCAAAAATTTTAATTTTACTCATTTTTTCTCCTTTCTTTTTTCTATAAATCTTTAACAATTATATCAAAACAAAGAAAAAAAAGCAAACTAGTCATTTGCTTCATCGATAAATATTTTATTAACTTCACTTTTTGGTAATAACATATTTATACCATCAATAACCTTAATATCAAAAGTTTTAGATTTGTCTTTATACTTTTCACCATCTATACACCAATATTTTCGCGGTTCTTCGGCTAAAGTAATCTTTAAATGATTTGTCCTAAAGAAATAAAAGCCTGGAACTTTGCGAATGTCTGTTGTTTTCATATAATATAAACTTTTAATTATATCTTTTTTAGTAGCTATATTTGAAAATAGAACTTCAATAAGCCCATCATTCATTTTCACATCTTTAAAAAAGTCAAAACCGCCCATTCGGCTTGCATTACAAATTAAAATAAATGAATATAAACCTTTACAAACCTCTCCGTTAGCTTCATAGGTAACTTCAAACAAATTGGTTTTTTGAAAAAATGATTTAACACCATTAATTAAATAAGCCAAATAACCATAACGTTTTTTTAAATTACGCGGTGTTTCATAAGCAACATTGATAAATTTACCAAGACCGGCCACATAAACAAAAGGCTGATTATTAATCGTACAAATATCTAGTTTTCGTTCAACGCCAGCTAAAATTAACTTTAAATTATTAACTGGGTCTTTACCCATTCCAAACATCGCCCCTAAATCATTAGCCGTTCCAAGCGGAATATGTGAAAGTAATAACTTATCCTTTCTTTTTATATTGCCACTAACAACCTCATTAAAAGTGCCGTCGCCACCTAAAGAAATAAGTAAATCAACATCATTTAAATTTTTGACTATCTCTTTAGCATGCCCACTATATTTAGTATAAAAAACTTCTGTTTCATAATTTTCTGAAGCTAATATTTTAACAAAGTCATTAATTATTTTATCTTTATCATTTGACCCACTATTTGGATTACATAAAATTACGCATTTTTTCATTTCAGTCACCGCTTTTATTATATATTATTTTTATTATTTGTTCAAGTTGTTAAAATAATTCATTTTTTATATTTGGATTTTGTAAAACTTTTATTAAATAATCAATTTCTTCTTTTGTATTATAAAAATATAAACTAATTCGGCAAGTGTTTTTTATTTCAAGTTCTTCTTTTAACATTTTAGCACAGTGACTACCAGCTCTAACACAAATATTATATTTATCTAAATAAATAGCTAGGTCTTGCGGAAAAATATCTAAATAATTAAAAGCAATTATCGCACTATCACTATGTTCATTATAAATTTTTATTTGTGGTATTTCTTTTAATCTTTTAATTAAATAAGTTCTTAATTTTTTTTCTTCATTAGTAATATTATTAATACCAATATTATTTAAATATTCTAATATATAACCAAAAGCAATGACGTCTCCAACATTAGGTGTCCCCGCCTCTAGCAAACCTGGAAGTTCTTTATAAAAACGTCTTCCATCTGTACTAAATTCAGCATTCATTCCACCACCAAAGATTATAGGTCTAGTATCTTTTAATAATTTTTCTTTACCATATAAAATACCAACTCCCGTTGGGCCACACATTTTATGGGCTGAAAAAGCTAAAAAATCAATATCTAAATCTTCGACATCAACTTTTATATGCGGAACACTTTGAGCACCATCAACGACAACTAAAATATTATTTTTATGCGCATAAGCACATATTTCTTTAATGGGTCTAATATCACCAACAACATTAGTAACATGAGCGATAGAAATAACTTTGGTTTTCGCGGTAATACTTTTTATTACATTTTCCGTTGTTACCTCGTGGTTTTCGTTAAGTGGTATATAATTTATAATTAAACCAAGTTCATCAGCAAGTTCAAACCAGGGTAAAATATTAGAAGCATGCTCACTTTTAGTAAGTAACACTTCATCACCTTTTTTTAAATGATTACGAAAATATCCAAAAATTATTTTATTTAAACTATCAGTTGCTCCACTAGTAAAAATTATTTCCTTACTACTTCTTGCACCAATAAAATCTTTAACTAATTTTCTTGTTTTTTCATACATATTACTTGCTTTTAGACTAATTGTATAATCCCCTCTATGGGCATTAGAACTATAAAAATTATAGTAATCACTTAAAGCTTCAGATAAAAGAGTTGGTTTTAAAGTTGTTGCTCCATTATCAAAATAGATAAGTCCCGTTTGTAAAAGCTTAAAATCATCACGGTTCATTTGCTTACCTCCTTTACTTCTAATATTATTATATTATAGTTTTTCAAAGTCGTACCGGCAGTTTATTAATAAAAACCGGTGGTTACCTATATTTTACCATTTTTTTTCACTTTTTTGCATATTTTCAGGTAATTATTCTCAATATAATATAGAATATTCGCAGATATTCACTAATAAAAGAGTTTATGCTCTTTTTTCTTTACTTCAAATTTAATTCATTGTATAATAACTTTAGGAGAGTGATAATATGGATATTTTTTGTAAAATAATTAATGGAGAAATTCCAAGTTTTACGGTATATGAAGACGATGTTGTTAAAGTTTTTTTAGATGTTAATCCTGATGTAAATGGTCATATGTTAATTGTTCCCAAAAAACATATTTTAGATATTTATGATATGGATAATGATACTTTACTACACATTTTTAAAATTACTAAAGAAATGGATAAATTATTAAAAGAAAAATTACACACTGAAGGTCTTACTTTAGTTCAAAATAATGGTTTACTTCAAGAAGTTAAACACTTTCATTTACATTTAAAACCACATTACAGTGAAAAAGAAGAACTTTTACCTGTAGAAGATGTTTACAAAAAGCTAACTAAATAGTTCTTTTTTTATGTAAAATCGGAATACCACTCCGGATTTGCATAAAATTAAAAATGGCATTTAGCCATTAATTACCTTAATTATTTCATTAACAACGTTATTTATATAAGCGTCTTTATTTTTTCTTTGATAAATATATATATAAGAAGGATGCATAATAGAAACCACTTTAGACTTAATGATTATATTATTATGATTAATATAAGTGTTAAAATAATTAGCTACATTATTTCCTAGTAAAAATATTATTTTCGGTTTAAAATAATTAATTTCATTTAACAAATTTGAAATGCAAGCTTGCATTTCTATTTTATTTGGATATCTTATTTTTTCCTTTTCATTTAATGGTAAACATTTAACTAAATTTGTTTTATAAAAATTTATATTTGGAAGTTTTTCTTCAATTTCTTTAATTATTTTACCACTATTAGTATTTTCTTCTAATGGATAGTTTTTCTTTAAGTCATTAACTTTTTTAGCTGATAAACCAACCCACATAACATCACACTTATCTTGATTATCAAGAAGTGGTGCTTGGTTTTTATATAAACTACAATTCTGGCACTTTTCGATTTTTAAATTCATTATTTTCTCCTAATTTATTTGTTTTTATAACAAAATTATTAATCGCATCATCTGAACACTTACTAAAGTTACCTGCAGTAAAATTAAATTGTTTGCGACCATCTAATTCATCTAAAGCATCATTATGTTTAAAGGAAATATGTTTATTTATTTTATTATACAGTTCTGTTCCGTGATAAGGCCTAAACTGAAAAGCGCTAGTGCGAAATAAACCACAACTATTTTGAGAATACTCATATATTTTTAAGGCTAAATTATAAGTATCTTGACACTCTTTTTCAGTTTCATCAGGAAGGCCATACATAAAATAACCTTTAACATTTATTCCGGCATCTAATAATCTAGTGATAACATCATAAACTTCCTCGACACTACCAACTTTATGAACCATTTTTCTTATTTCATCATTCCCAGATTCAATACCAATTTCTAATTCCCGGCATCCAGAATCTTTTAAAGATACAAATAAATCTTCAGACCCTTGAAGTGATTTTATATGTGCCATTGCCCGCCACTCAAAGTTAAATTTTCCAAATATTTTTATTGCTTTTAAAATACTATTTCTATTTTTTAGAAATAAATCATCAAGAACTCTGATGCTTTTAGTTTCGGGGTGCAGGCAACTAATTTGTGTCAATTCTTCAGTAATAGATTCTTCGTCTCTCTCCCTAACTGGTACATTACTATTTAAAGAGCGTGCACCACCACAAAAAGCGCAGTTATATAAGCACTCTCTTGAAGTAATTATAGCCTCTTCTATTTTCCCGTAAACATTAGTAATGCTTCTATTTCCAAATAAGGTTCTGTTAAGCGGTAATTTAGATATATCTTGCGGTAAATAAATAGAATCTTTATCAACTTCATAGACAAATCTATTATTACTTTGGAGTTTAGTCCGCTCACTCACCTGATTTTTAACAATATCACAAATTATATACTCACCTTCACCAATAATAACAGATATACTATTATTAGTTTTAAAATTAATTATATCTTGGTATAAAAACTTTGTACTTTTACCACCTACTAAAAAATTAGTTTTATAAGGACATTTTTCAATTATTTCTTTTATCAAATCAAAATTAACTGAAAAAATATTTATACCTACAAAGTTAGGTTCTTCAACACCGATTATTGAAATTATCTCCTCGACCGTTAAATTATCATTAACACAGTCAATTATTTTAACATCGATATTTTCTTCTTGTAAAATAGTTGCGATATAACCTAGCCCAAAAGGTGGTAGATAATCTTCTATATCTCCCACTTTACGGTTATAAATTGGTGAATTAAATAAAATTACTTTCATAAACATCAGCTTTCTTTGTAAAATGATTAATAATTTAAGGCGTATAACTTATTCATTCTTTCCCTAACTTCATATGATAGTGTAGATAGGGGGAAAAGAAAATGTTTAAAAAGAACTGTATGTGTCAAATGCCAAACAATTGCTGTGAACCTAACTGTCCAATTGTTGAACCGGCAATTAACAAATGTGTAGAAAGAGAATTCTGTCATGAGGTTAATCATATTTGCCCAATTCATACTCATGTGATTAATAAACACATTTATAATCATACATACACTCCGCAGTATTCTTGTTCTGAAGAAAATCAAGTTATAAACAATGACCCAGGGTGCTGTGGTGGTTTTAACAATAATGGCTTTTAAGCCATTTTTTTCTTGTTAAAAAGGTATTTTAAAATTACCATCTTTAAATCTTTTCATCATTATTTTCATTTGCTCAAACTGTTTTAATAAGCGGTTTACTTCTTCAACACTTCGGCCACTACCAGCAGCAATTCTTCTTTTACGGCTGGCTTTTAAGATATCTGGATTTCTTCTTTCTTTAGGTGTCATTGATAAAATAATTGCTTCAATATGGGCCATTTGTTTAGGGTCAATATTAACATTATTAAGACCCATTTTTTTAGCTCCAGGAAGCATTTTTAAAATGTTTTCAAGTGGTCCAAGTTTTTTTATTTGGTTTAACTGGACAAGAAAATCCTCTAAATCAAACTTCCCTTTTTGCATTTTTTCAGCAGCTTTTAATGCTTCTTCATCATCCATTAAACCTTCAGCTTTTTCAATCATTCCCATCAAGTCGCCCATATCGAGAATTCTATTAGCCATTCTTTCTGGATAAAATTCTTCTAACCCATCCATCTTTTCACTAACACCGATAAATTTAATTGGGATATTGGTTAAGTGTCTAATTGATAAAGCAGCCCCACCTTTAGTATCACCATCTAATTTAGTTAAAATCGCGCCTGTTAAAGGTAGTTTTTCATTAAAGCCAGTAATAACATTAACGGCATCTTGTCCAGTCATACTATCAACTACTAATAATATTTCATTAGGATTGACCGTTTCGTTAATGTTTTGAAGTTCTTCCATTAACGCTTCGTCAATATGTAGGCGTCCTGCCGTATCAATTAAAACATAATTATATCCTTTTTCTTTAGCGTAATTAACTGCGTTATTAGCTATTTCTACAGGATTACTTTTACCTTCACTATAAACCTCAATATTAAGTTCTTTTCCTAATTGTTTTAACTGATCGATAGCGGCTGGACGGTAAACATCACAAGCAACAAGCAATGGTTTTAAACCATATTTTTTTCTAACTAATCTAGCAAGTTTCCCCGCCGTAGTTGTTTTACCACTACCTTGAAGACCCGCCATCATTACAATAGTCATTGGTTTTACTACTATTAAAGGCTCATCTTCTTTACCTAGTAAATCAACTAGTTCATCTTTAACAATTTTAACAAAAACTTCGCCCGGTTTTAAACTTTTAGCAACTTCTTCACCCAATGCTTTTTCTTTTACATTGTTAATAAATTCTTTAACTACTTTATAGTTAACATCAGCCTCTAGTAAAGCAAGCCTTATTTCTCTTGTAACTTCACCAATATTATCTTCAGTTATTTTTCCATAACCTTTTATTTTATTTAAAACATTTTATAATGTATCCCCTAAATTTTCAAACATTCTATCACCTTTTCTATAATTTAATAACTGCCTATAATTATATCATTTATTTTATATAAAATCACTAGTTTTATTAAATTAATAGTTATTTCAATTATAATATATCTATTAAATAATATATAAAAACCAGCGGTATAACAGGTACTAACCTGCATAGCCTACTGGTTCTCTGGCAAATAATATACTCCATTCTAATGATAATTTTAAATCTAATACAATAAATGGCATAATGTTATTTCTTAAGTATTCCTTTAGTAGATATTAAAATTCTCGGCTTAATTTTTCTAACTCAAAAGAATTATTATTAAAATCTATAGTAATTTTAGCTTTACAAATATCACATATATCAATAAAAGTTTTGACACTTGGCATAGCAAGTTCCAGTTCATAAGCTGATATTGTTGATTTAGACACTCCAACTAATTTCCCAAGTTCAGTTTGCGATAAATTATTCAATTTTCTTAAATTTTTAATAATTATTCCATAAGATATTTTGTTACTTTCTTTCACTATATATCACCAAAAAAATTATCTCAAAAAATTAAAATTAAGTCTTAAAATGACAATGTGGTTAGAATTTTGGTTTTTTTGTGGTACAATGAGATTGGAATTAAAGTAGGAGGGAATATATGAACAGAAGAAGATTAACAAGACGTTCAAGAAAAAAATAAGGAAAGTAATAGCAATTTCAGCTATTTGTTTGCTAGGTTTAATGACAGCTGGTTATGCGGCCATGCAAACTAATTTAAATATTAAAGCTAAAGGCAATGTATTACAAGGCGAAATTGATATAACTGATAACATCGTTGCTAATGGTGATGGACTGTATATTGACACTTACGAAGAAGGAAGATATGTCTATAAAGGAACAAATCCCAATAATTATATCGAATTTAATAACGAATTATGGCGTATTCTTGCCAAAGAGGCTGATGGAACATATAAAATAGTAAGAGATGAATTATTACCAAACCAAGCTTGGCATACAGCAAAAAATTGTTCTACTGCATATAACACTACAATTAAAGACGGTAGCACTTATATAATTGAAAACATAACTTATTTAGCACCAGACATAGGTGCGGGCTGCATGGTTTGGACAGACCCCGCAACTTTAAATACATATTTAAATGGAGAATACTATAACAATTTAAATCAAACAGCAAAAAATAGTATCACATCCCACAGCTGGAAAATAGGAGGGTACAGCAATAATAACAGGAACGATTTAAGGAAAATAATTACCGATGAAGGCAGTAGTACTTGGAATGGTAATATTGGTTTAATAAATACTAGCGATTATTTAAGAGCTAATAGTGACATAATAAATTGTAATGCCAATAATGATTATTCAGTGTGTAAAAATACAAATTGGCTATATAATAATAATGATTGGTGGACAATAAATACTTATTACTATTTTGGCATTACATATATAACATCTGATGGAGATATTACTTATACTGGTTCAGTAGTCACTAGTATTGCACCTCGCCCTACTCTCTATTTATCTTCTGATATTACTTTAACTGGAAAAGGTACTAAAGAAGAACCATATCATATAAAAAACTAACACCTTGATTGGTGTTTTTATGTTTATATAGAATTCTACATAATTTTTAACAAAAAAATTGCCTTTTTCAAAGCAATTTATATATTACAATCCTCTTTTTCGCAAGAATAAAGGAATAGCAGAATCATCGTTATCATCTAAAATTGAGTTGATGCCATCATCTTCTTTAGCATGCGCTAGTTCTTTAGTATCATCTTCAAAACCAGTAGCAATAACAGTTACAATAATTTCATCTGTAAAGTTTTCGTTAATAACCGCTCCAAAAATAGTATTTAAATCTCCACCAGCTGATTTTCTAATAGCTTCCGCTGCTTCTTCAACTTCAAATAATGTTAAGTTAGGGCCACCAGTTACATTGATAATAGCGTCAGTTGCTCCATCAATACTAGTTTCTAAAAGTGGGCTTAAAACGGCTTGATTAGCAGCTTCAACAGCTCTATCTTCACCAACACCAGCACCAATACCAATTAAAGCATTACCACGTTTTTCCATAACGGCTTTAACGTCAGCAAAATCTAGGTTAATAAGTCCAGCTACAGCAATTAAATCTGATATTGATTGAACACCTCTTCTTAAAACATTATCTACTTCTTTAAATGAATCTAAAAGTGGCGTTGATTTATCAATAATTTCTCTTAAACGGTCATTTGGAACAACAATTAAAGTATCAACATGTTTCTTTAATTCTTCAATACCTTCTAAAGCTTGTTGCATTCTTTTTTTACCTTCAAATGAAAATGGTTTAGTAACAATACCAACAGTTAATGCGCCTTTACTTTGCGCGATATCGGCGATAACCGGAGCTGCTCCTGTTCCAGTTCCACCACCCATTCCGCAGGTAATAAAGACCATATCGGTATCTTTTAAGGCTTCTTCTAATTCGTTTTTAGATTCTAAAGCTGCTTCTTTACCGATTTTAGGGTTAGCCCCGGCACCAAGTCCATTAGTAAGCTCTGAACCTATTTGTATTTTTGTTTCCGCTAAAGAGTTATTTAATACTTGTAAATCCGTATTGGCAGCAATAAAATCGACACCTTGAACACCTGACTCAATCATTCTATTGACGGCATTTCCACCGCCACCACCAATTCCAATTACTTTAATTCTTGCTAATTGATCCATTTCTAATCCAAACATTTATAATTCCTCCTATTCCCCGAAAAAGTATCCAAATACTTTACCGAGCATTGTATCATCTGATGTGCTTACCAAATGCTTATTTGGGGTTGATAGCACTTCCATATCATCACGACTTATCATTGTATATTCGTGACTTTTTAATTTCAAAGTTCCAATAAAATAAATAATATTACCAATTGCCGTACTATACTTATTATCTCGCGCACCAATTAATTTAATTTTTCCAATACTAACTTTATCGCCTAAAATTTTATGACATAAATATTCAATATTTTCTAAATTACTTAAACCGCCCGTAATAATTATGTACTGCAGTGGCTTGTCAGTTAAATTATCCATTTCTTCTTTAACTATTTCTAATAATTCTTTAACTTGTTCTTCAACCAAACGCGAAACTTCTAACTGACTAATTCTAATTTTTCTTTTTTCATCATTAATAACTTCATATAAATTATTAACATCAGCATTTTTTGAATATGCTAGTGCAAATCTCTCTTTTATTCTTTTAGCTTCCTCAAGATTTATTTTAAATTTATAAGCAATCTCTTGGTCAATATCTAAACCACCCATATCAATAACCCGGCTACTAATCGCAAGACCACGGTTATATAAACTGATACTGGTAGTTCCAGCCCCCATGTTTATTACCATGCCAGTATTATTTAGTTTACTACTTTTATAGGCCGCTAAATCAACGATACTTCCCGTTGCAATATCAACTAGCTCAATACCTAAATTTTCTAAAACACTAGCAACTGAATAAACGTTTTTCTTTGGTACCGTTACCATCACCGCCCGAGCGTCCAAAGTTTGTCCACTTTGACCTTTAGGGTCATCTACCGGCCTCCCATCGACTTTGAAATCGATTGGCAACATGTTAACAAATTCGTGGTCGGGTAAAATATTTTTACGAATACCACCCCGATATGCATTCATTATATCTTTCGCCGTAATTTTTTCATCTTGGATTGGCACCTGACTGTTTATCACCATATATTCAGCAAAATAAGTTGGTACAGAAGCAATTACTTTTTTTATTTCAATTCCAAGCATTTCCTCCACTTCAGAAAGCGCTTTAGCAATTGATGCTTGAGCTTTTTTCGGGTCAACAATTAATCCCCTTTTAATCCCAGATGCCGGTGTATTAGTGGTAGCTAATAAATGCAAACGATTATGAGTAAGTTCACAAACAACCACTTTTATAGAATCACTGCCGATATCAATGCTTGTGTAAACATGCTCCATACCATCATCTCCTACAGTCTACACCTAATTATACTATATTTTTTTGTAAATGAAAAGTAAATGTCAAAATTTATCGAAAAAAATCATTATATTTTGCGAATTAACCTTTTACCTGGTAAATAATGGCAGTCACTAGAACACTTAAAGCCCGGAAACGTACATCTAGCTCCATGGGTATAATTCTCCATCTCACTTTTTAATGGATTTTTATCATCTAATGCTTTATAATACTTATTTAAAGTATCCTTAGTTCTGAGCATCACTTCTAGCTGGGCATCAGTACAGAGTCGTTCATAAGCTTTTAAAACAAAATTTTCATAAAAGCCTCTTTCTGTAATTAAAACACACTGGCCTTGCGGATAATCGTGTTTAACTAACCGAAAATCCTTATCCCACTGCCGGCGAAGTTCATCGTTATCGGCAACAATGATGGGCATATAAAACTTTAAGCCTTCGGTAAACTTCATTTTATAATCAAGCGTTCGGTGACGCTGGGCCTGGGCCAAACAAGCTAAACTAGCTTCATAATTTGTACTATAAACATCACCAAAATATTCCTCTCCAGGTTCTTCCATAAATAATGACAATTTTCTATTTTTATTATTTTGCATTAACCTAGTATCTAAAACACCGAGCCAATCTAACTGTAAAATAAATTCTTGCATGGCTGTAGCTAGCTTTTCTTCAAACGGCGTTTTATCATCTTTATTTATAAATTCTTCCATCATCGTAGCTATTTGATTAATTTGCCTTAAAGATGTTGTATATACCATCGTTTTGGGCGTAAATACACTAATAAAATAACGAGCATTTTCCAAAGCTAATTTTTCGATTTTTCTACTATCAAAATTTTTACCGTACTTTTTAGTTATTTCTTCTTTTAAAATTTCAACCCATTTAAAATAAAGCTTTAATTCCAAAGAATCGTCCCCGCTTGCTTTAACATACCTTTCGGACTTTTCACTCGTCGTATACATTTTTTCGTTATTAAGAACCATGGCTAATATTTTGGGAATATCTTCAATATAAAGCTGAACTTGTTCATGGTCATAAATACTATGATGTCCACTATCTAAAGTTAAATTAATCCGGTTAAGCGTTTTTTCAGAATCTTCTTTCTTTGCTTTCGCAAGTCCTGTTTTACTATAACATATACTAGCAATTTTACCACATTTTTTCAAAGCCGCATCTTTATTATATGGCTCGATACTATCATTTAAATAATTATCTAATACTTCTATCTTCATAACCAAATCCTCCCTATTTATTTCATTATATCAAAAATTTAAGCTTTCAGTAACCCAAAAAACAGAAAAAAGCCAATTTATGGCTCTTTAAAGAAATTGTCAATAGGTTGGTCTAAAACTACTGCAATACGATACAATGTTTCTAATGAACAACCTATCTTACCTTTTTTGAATTCTAATCTCCGCATAAAATCATATGAACGTTCAATGTCAACAGCTAACTGTTCTTGTGTTATCCCCGCTTGTTTGCGATACTTTTTAATATTAGCTGACACTTTAGTCATAAAATCTTTATCGAAATTAAAATCACGCTTAAATGCAGTCATTTGTATCACCCATTTATATAATGGCACATTTATTTGAAAAATTCCGGTAACTAGCAATCACTTTTAAAAAATTAGGATTTACATATTTAAGTTTTTTTGCTATAATGTTTTTGTACTTGCCACAATAGTATAATGGTATTACGAAGCAATGGTAATGCTTTAACGTAGGTCCGATTCCTACTTGTGGCACCAGAAGAGAATTTGCTCGAACTTTTGAGCTTTATTATATATTTCTAAATGTAGAGTTAAAAAGTTCTACATTTTATTTATATGTTTTGTGTCACAATATATAGAAAATTAAAGGTTTTGTTATTGTAGAAAATTTTTATATTTAAATCTAGTTGCCGAAAAGTTGCTGAAAAGTTGCCGAAAGAATTGATAATTAAAATTGTTTATAAAACTTTTCAAAACAATTAATAAGAATATGATACAATTAAACAAGAAAGAAGGAATAAGTAATGGATATTAAATATATAGAAAAAGACTTCCGTTTTCTTTATCGCACATCTGCAGTTATTTTTAATTATGATAAAACCAAAGTATTATTATTTAATGTTGAAGGTAAAAACTTTTATATGCTACCTGGCGGTAAAATCAAACAGAAAGAAACAAGTATTGAAACGATAAAAAGAGAAATAGAAGAAGAAATAGGCTTTAAAGACATTGAATTTCATTTTCTTGCCATAAGTGAAGAATTTGTTATCGATGACAGCATTTATAATCAACAAATAAACTTAATATACCAAGGAATATTTAAAAAGCCAACTAAAGAAATTAGGTTTAATGGTTTAGAAGGTAATTGGAGTAATTTTGAATGGATTGATGTATCTAATATAGATAATTACAATATCTACCCAAGCAAAATAAAAGAAGCCATAAAAAATCCCAATAAAGTATATCACTATATTGAGCCTTTAAAAAAATAATCCATATTTTTCTTTAAGACAAATTATTATTGATAATGACCCAAGCTTTGGTTTGAGTTTTTTATTTTGTAATAAATAGCCAATTATATTAACAACATTTTGACAAAAATTAATTAATATAATATTATGAATATGTCAAAGAAATTTGCATAAAATAAAAAAGGGAACATTCAGTTTTCTATGCTTAATGTCTACCCAAATTATGTTTGATTAGACACTTATTCTAATAAATGAGTGTCATTTTTTTATATAACAAGCAAACATATAAATAATTTTTTGAAAATCAATTTATTTCTAAAACTTTTTCAAAAATAATTAACTTTAATTAAAAATTATGATACAATTAAAAAGAGCCAAATGTTCTCTCATGAGAATATTTTTTTGTTTATTAGGAGGTATTTTATGACAAAATATGTATTCGTAACAGGTGGGGTTGTCTCTGGTCTTGGTAAAGGTATTACCGCATCTTCCCTAGCCTTACTTTTAAAATCTCGTGGTTATAAGGTTTTTATGCAAAAGTTTGACCCTTATATTAATGTTGACCCTGGAACTATGAGTCCATTTCAACATGGCGAAGTTTTTGTAACTGCTGATGGTTCGGAAACTGACCTTGATTTAGGTCATTACGAAAGGTTTATTGATGAAGAACTTAACTATACTTCAAATATTACAACTGGTAAAATTTATTCATCAGTTATCGAAAAAGAAAGACGTGGTGATTATTTAGGGGCCACGGTCCAAATTGTTCCGCATATTACTAATGAAATTAAAAATAAAGTTTATGAAGCCGGGATTACTAGTGAAGCGGATATTGTTATTACCGAAATTGGTGGGACGATTGGTGATATCGAATCAGGGGCTTTTATCGAAGCTTTAAGACAAATCCAAAATGAAAAAGGCAAAGAAAATACTTTTTTTGTTCATACGACTTTAGTGCCTTTTATTTATGGGTCTGATGAGCTTAAAACAAAGCCAACCCAGCACTCGGTTATTGAACTTCGGGGGCTTGGTATTCAGCCCGATATGATTGTTACTAGAAGTCCAATTGTATTAGATAATCATTTAAAAGAAAAAATTGCTTTATATTGTAGCATTCCGAAAGAACACATTATTGATTCTGTTGATGTTAAAAATATTTATCAAATTCCCATTAATTACTATAAACAAAAAGCCGATGAAATTATTTTAAACCAGTTTAAATTAGAAATTAGAAAAGCTAATTTAAGTGAATGGAAAAAATTAATTGAAGTTACAGACCATTTAGATAAGGAAATCGAAATTGCTTTAGTTGGCAAATATGTCGAACTACACGATGCTTATATTTCAGTTGCTGAAGCTTTAAAACACGCTGGTTATAAATATCACACAAAAGTTAAAATTAATTGGGTTGATAGTGAAAAACTAGAAGGAAACACTGATTTAAAAAAAATCTTTAAAAATACAAAAGGCATTATCGTCCCTGGTGGTTTCGGCCAGCGTGGTATTGAAGGCATGATTAAGGCTATTACTTATGCCAGAGAAAACAACATTCCATTTTTAGGTATTTGTTTAGGTATGCAACTAGCAGTCATTGAATTTGCTAGAAATATTTGTGGTATTAAAGAAGCTAATTCCCGAGAATTTAATAGTGTTTGTAAAGAACCGATTATCGATTTAATGGCCGAGCAAAAAAATATTATCAATATGGGAGGAACTTTAAGACTTGGCAATTATGAATGCTTGATTAAAAAAGGGACTTTAGCTTATGAAGATTACAAATGTGACCGTATTTTAGAAAGACACCGTCACCGTTATGAATTTAATAACGAATACCGTGAATGTTTAGAAAAAAAAGGATTAATCTTTTCGGGAATTAATGAAGCTAGTAATTTAGTAGAAATGGTTGAACTACCAAAACATAAACATTTTATCGGTTGCCAGTTTCATCCGGAATTTAAATCAAGACCTACAAAATGTCATCCTTTATTTGATTCTTTTATTAAAAATAGCCTTAATTAAAACTACTGAAATTTAATCAGTAGTTTTTGTTATCTCATTTATTTTATCCATAAATTCTTTTTGGATTTTTTCAAGTTCTTCTTCACTGCTGGCTTCAAACCTTACTGTTAAATTAGGCCCTGTATTACTAGCTCTAACTAAAGCCCAACTATTTTCAAATTCTACTCTAATCCCATCAATATTTTCATAATTATAATTTTTATTAACAACATATTCCTTTAAGGCTGCGACTATCGCAAATTTATTGTCTTCTCTTACTTTTATTTTAACTTCGCCAGTTGAATAATATTTAGGAATGTCAGCTAAAAGCTCACTTACTGTTTTATCCGTTTTTGAAAGGATTTCAATAATCCGAAGTGCCCCATAAATTCCATCATCAAATCCTTGATAACGGTCTCTAAAGAATAAATGACCTGAATACTCACCACCAAAATCAAAATTACCATCCTGCATTGTTTTATTACAATAACTATTACCTGTCCGGTTCATAACTGGCTCTAGGCCTAATTTTTTAACATCATCAATTAAAGCTCTCGAACATTTGACATCAAATAAAGCTTTTTTAGTTTTCATAGTTTTAGCTAAATCACGATATATTAATAACATAATAATATCCGCACTGATAAATTTACCATTTTCATCGGTCATTCCTACTCTATCAGCATCACCATCAATCCCAATACCTAAATCAAACTTAAGTTCTTTAACTTTTTCACCCAAGTCCTGCATATATTCACTAACTGAAGGGTCTGGCGTATGATTAGGGAAATCAGGGTTACTATCACAATACAAATACTCGGTCTCTAAATCAAACTCTTTAAAAACATCACGAATTACTTCACTAGCTGTACCATTACCACAGTCGACAACAACTTTAATTTTTTTTGGTCCTAAATTAATATGTTCTTTTATATTTTCGATATAAGGCTTTTTAATATCTGCTTTAACAGTTTTACCTTCCCCACTATCAAACTCTAATTTATTAGTAAACATTTTAAAATTTTCAATCATTTCACCAAAAGCATTACCAAAGGCATCAAAAGCCACTTTAAATCCATTATATTCTTTGGGATTATGGCTTGCAGTAATCATAATACCAGGATTAATATTATAATACTTACGAGCAAAATAATACATTGGTGTAGTAACTAGTCCTAAATCAACAACATTCATTCCACTATCGTTTAAACCTTTAATTAAAGCTTCAGCTAAAACTGGTGATGATTTACGGTTGTCATGACCGACTAATACTTTTGTCTGCTCTCTTCCTTTAATATAAGTGCCAAAACTCCGGCCAATCGTATAAGCAACATCTTCATTCAAATCTTCTTCATAAATACCACGAATATCATATTCTCTAAAAATCTGTTCATTTATTTTTGTTATTTCCATATTATCACCACTATTATTTTATCAAATAGGTTTTATAAAATCTAGTCTTTTTTTGATAATATGATATAATGTTATCGGTGGTTTTATGATAATTAAAGTAAATAGTAAACAAGATATATTAAAATTTTATAAAAGAATTGCCTTATATCGAACCTTTATCTTTCGCTTTACTACTTTTAAGTTAAATGAAGATAATCCAAAGCTAACCCCAATAATTAAAGCTTTAAATATTAAAAAAAGAAAAAAACGTATAACTTATATTTATCACACCATCTGCACACAAATAGATGATTTTTATAAAAATACCGATATGTGTGAGTTTAAGAATGGCAAATGTTTATCACAAAGACTTGGTAATTCCGATAAAGTTAATGGATGTTGCCGTATTTGTAAATATCAAACAAGTGGTGCTTGTCCTACTAAAAATTTAGCTTGTAAATTATTTTACTGCGAATCGGTCAAAGAAAAACATGAAGTAATTACTTTAGATGATTTGCCAATTTTCAAATGTTTTTCACCACTTCAAAGATTTATTGTTAAATCTGACTTCTTTTCTTCAGAAAAAGATGTAATAAATGATTTATATTTAGGAATTATTCCGGCAACTATTAGAGTAAGTATTCGCTTTTTAGACACATTAATAAATAGCAAAAAATTTTCAGCCAAAAGCTGACTTTTTTATAACCATTTTTCTGGGCTGGCATACATTATTTTAGAAGGGGGAAATATATGAATAACTTACAAGTGGTAATTGATGCCGGCCATGGTGGCCCCAGCGTATCCCGAATATTATTTTATTAATTTGAAAAATTCCATACTATATTTATATTTCTTGTATTTGTTTCTTTATCATAAGAACCAATATAAATTTTATCAATAAATTCATCAACTATAACTTTATTTAGTTTCGTAATTTTATTATATTTTTTTAACACTTCAGATGTTTGCATTTTATTATCTTCAGTTTGCTTATAATGTATAATTTCTTCGTCTAACTTTTTTTCTCTATTTATCATTGTATCAATTTCTTTTAAATAATCAGAAGATAACATTTTAAACATATCATCAGTTATTATTCCTTTTACTTTATCCTCATATAATTTTCTATAATAACTTTTATTTTCTTCTATTTTTTTATTAATGCTATTTTTTTCATTTTCTAATATTTTTATTTGTTCAAGATTAATATTATTAATTTTCAGCTTTTTATATTGTTCTTGTAACAGCTCTTTATCATAATATTTCTTTAATAAATCATTGATAGCATCTAGTAATATTTTTTCCATATCTTGCAATTTTATTGATTTTTTATTTTGACATGTATGCGTTTGTTTTGCTCCTTTACATTGTAAATATATTCTTCTTCCATTAGGAGAACTTTTAACTTTATATGTATTTCTTATAAAAGCTTTTTGGCATTCACTACAATATACTTTTCTACTCAAATAATGAATTTCTCCGCATCTTGTTGGGCATTCATGAGAATTCAGTCTTTTTTGTACAGTATTCCACACTTCTTTGGTAATAATTGGCTCGTGAGCATTTTCAGTTCTACACCATAGCCTTTTAGGTACTTTTTTAGATTTATGAACTTTATAACTTAAGGAAGTCTTTTTTCCTTGTACTAAATTCCCAATATAAACTTCATTTTTTAATATAGTTGCGATGGTATCCTTTGTCCACACAACTTTATCATAATCACATGTTCCACAAACAAAATTACTACCACACTGCTTTTTATATTGAGCAGGAGTTGGAATGTTTAAGTTATTTAAATGTTCACAAATTTTATAATAGCCAAGACCACTTACATATAATTCAAATATTTTTTTTACTACTTCAGCCGCTACTGGATCAATTACCAATTTATGTTTATCATTTTCACTTCTTTGATAACCATAAGGAGCAAAACTTCCCATAAACAAACCATCATCACGTTTGTTTTTCAAAGATTTTTTTATATTTTGCGATAAATCTTCTAAATACCATTCATTTATAAGCCCATTAATCTGTCTTGATTTTTTATTGGCTTCATTATTTGTATCAGCATTATCAATAATACTAACAAATCTTACGCCCCACTCTATAAACTTATTATGTAAATATCTTTCTATAACTTCCATATCTCTTGAAAATCTTGATTGACTTTTACATAATACCAAGTTAATTCTACCTTTTTCACAATCTTTCATAAGACGTTCAAACTCTGGCCTATAAGTACCGGCTCCTGAAAAATCATCATCAGAATATATATCTACTACATTCCAACCATTTTGAGCAGCATACTTTACACACATACTTTTTTGATTTACTATACTATTACTATCATCATTTTTATTTGCTTTAAATCTATCCTCATCAGATAGTCTTGTATATACACCCACCTTCGTTATCATAGCCATTCCTCCAATCGTAATGAATGACTATAGAATTTATTAAATACAAATTTATTATACATTAATTCACTCTTTTTTTAAACCTATGATAGCAGTATTTTCTAAAGTTAATATAATATTTAACAACTTTTTGTTAAATATATCTTTAACCTTTTCTACTGACTCATTTTCATTATTTTTAATAACACTTTCTATATTATATTTAATTTCCATTTGTCTACCCCCTTTTACTTTTATTTTTTAATGGCATTTAAAGTGAGTGTTATGATAAAACAATATTTACAATTAATAAAGTTTTATCACTTAATTTTATTCCAATTATGAAAGCAACTTTACATTTAATATTTTAAACATTTATAGTAATTTTTACATGCCAAATCCTTTTATATGAATTTCTACTGTTTTGTTATCATCATTTATTTGTAAATGAAATTTATTGTCAGAAATTATTTTTTTTAAGAAAAAAACATCACTATTTTTTAGTAATGTTTTAAACTTTATTATCATATATGTTTTATTATTACATTCATCATATTCAACATTTTCTATACTATTATCAAATTTATTTATAATTAATCTTTTTATATCATTAAATATATTTTGTTCTTGTGATTGTTTTTGTTTAATTAAATCTTTTTGACTTCTATTCAATCTATTTTTATTAAAATTTAACAAAGTATTCTTTTGCGTAAAATCAATATCTTCAACTGTAAAATAGTTATAACTTAAATCTAATAAACTTTTTTCCTCTCTATCTATTTTACCTTCTTTATAACATTTAAATTTATTATATAAAATTGTATCTCTTATTATTGGATACCCTACTGTTGGAAATATAATCATTTTATAATGAAGCTGTTTAACTTCATCTGGCGTAAGTAAATCACGTGCCATTAGTGAAGTTGAATTATTTCCACTATAATCCATAATACTAAGAGATTGAGAAATAGAAGAAGATTCAATTGTTTTTTTACCTAGTCTTTTACTTATTGCCTCTGCTGTATCTTGAGTATTTGTTTTTAAATAGACAAGCCCACAGTTATCCAAAATTATTTGAGCAACTTCTTTTCCATAAACATTATCAAGCTGACTAAAAGATTGTATAAAAAAATGAAATCTCATTCCTCTACTTCTAGCAACAGAAACCAATGCCTCTATATCGGCAAGTGGCGGACAATTAGCAAATTCATCTAAAATAAAATCTATTTGAACAGGTAATTTTTTATCTTCGTGTTTATTAGCTAATTTTACCAACTCTTTGTACAAAAGACCAACAATAATTGAAACTAAGGTATAATATGTTTTATCTTCATCCGGAACTATTATATAAAATGCAACCGGTTCTTTACCTAATATATCAAAATCAAAATCACTACTACTAGTAACATTAGCAACGTTTATATCACCAAATATAGACATCTTCTCGCCAAAAACAGCGGTTATACTTTTATATGTATTTTCACTTGCTGAAAGAATTGAAATTAAACTATCCTTTGATTTTAATCCATATTCTTTTGATTCAATATAGCCTTTAAATTTATCAAAATTTTTATCAGCCATTGATGAGTTTTGAAATTGTTTAATGTTTGACATTGTTATTTGCTCACGTTTTATTTTCTTATCTTTATATTCTTCCAAAAACAAACCAATTAATCCTTCTAGTAGTTGCCTTGCTGAATTGTTCCAAAAAGGATCTTTCGGGTTTTCTTTTTCTTTCATTACCATTTCAGATAAAGAAACTATTAATCTATTTGTTTCTGCATAATGACTCATTGCCATATTTTTATAATGCTTTTTTAAATTCTTATCTATTTCATTTTTATATTTTTCGGCATTGTTAAGGTAATTTTCATATTCTAAGATTATAGGCTCTAAAATATTAATTCGATTTGACTTTTCTGGATTTCTAAAATCTATTGTGATAACCTTATAGCCCCTATCGTTAAACATCTTACTTGTACAAGAAAATATTTCTCCCTTGGGGTCTGTTATGAAAACACTTCTTTTATTTATAGCCGAAGATATGAATGCACACAAAGGAATTACTTGAGTAACAGATTTTCCAGAACCCGTTGAACCCAAATAAACCCAATGTGGTGTTTCATTATCAAACCAACCATTATTTAATTTTTTATCAAAATATATTGGAAATCCAACTTTGCGAATGTTAGAAATTTTTTCTTTAGTAAAATATTTATTTATTTCTGATTCAGTTGCAAATCTTGCACTACCATATTCGTTGCTATTCTTTATTTTATGTTTAAATATAATTGGCTCTATATACATAAAAACAATAATAAATAAAATAATTAAAAGCAATAAAACAAAAAGCGATAAACTCATAATTTATCCTCCATTACTTTATCACTATAATTCATAATCGTCATCATAATTATTTCCTAAAACTTTTTTTATAGCAATTTCTAATCCATGTTTTAAAGCAGAATTATTTTCAATATCTTCTATAGTAAGTTCTAAAGCATCCAAAGTATCATCCAACTCATAAGTATAACCATATTCATGATTTTCAAGTTCACTAACAAACATATCTTTAATATAACCCTCACCTGTTTTATCAGCTTTTATTAATTCATTATGTTCTTTTCTAATATCATTCCATAACTTATTATATGCTTCAAGATCAGTTTTTCTTATAAAACCACCGCCACCAATAGAATAAATCTTATCAGTGTCAGTATATTCTAATCCCCATTTTTTCATTCCATTTTCAAATTGTTCTTGATTAAAAGCAAACATTAAGGGAAATTCGTTAACTCTTTTTTGATGTTTTTCTTTTATTTCATCATACTTATTTTTCACTAATATCACCATCCTTTAAAATAAATATTTAATAATTATAAAATGATCAATTGTGTTTTTTTAAAACAAAAAAAGTGAAACAAACTCCTCACTTTTCAAAATAAAAACATCACTATAACTAGTGACTGTCTTTATTATTACCGTCATACCACTTACTGTAGGAATATGTATGGCAGTAAAGTTAAATGGTTTAACTTTGATAAATAAACAAATATTTATCTCAAATAAATAATAACATAATATGACAAAATATGCAATTTATTTTAAATTAATTACTAAATAATTTAAACACAATACAATTACCTACTAAAAAAATTACTTGTTTTTCTCGTCATAATTAAATAATTTACTAAACTCTTGCGATGCTTCTTCCATTTCATAGTTTATGTTTTTTATTGCTTTTTGTATATTATAAATATTTTTATAATTCTTATTATTTGAAGATAACGCTGTTCTAATAATATCTTTTTTTGAATATTTTTTATTTTGTTTGTAATTATTTAAAATTATTTCTTTAAAAATATCATTTCCATTTATTTTTAGTTGTTTTATTTGCCCACTATAATATTTTTGTGTAGAATTAACAATCGCATTTAAAATATAGTTATCCAAATATTTTTTCTTCATTTCAGTATATGAAAAATTTAAATTCGAACTTTTTATTTTATTATTTTTACCTAAATCAGTAATATAATTGTTAAGCATTTTTATACTATCATTAAAATTCTTTTTAGAAATTTTTAAATTGAAATCAATTTTAAATAAATCATTTTTGATTTCTTTTGTTAATTTTTTTATTTCATCTTCATTAATAGAATTATATTTTATTTTAGCTCTCATTCCATATTCGTTTTCGTATAACATTTTGCCTAAAGTTAAAATTTTTTCTTCCAAAATGATATTGTTTTTATTTTTCAAAATAAAATTATAAGAATTTGAATCAAAATATTTTTTAAACTCTTCAATATCTTTATTAATGTTTATAGACATTGGTTTGAATTTTGAATTTCTCTCAATAGAAAGACAAGTTTCTTGTTTTAGAAAATTAATAACATTTTGCGGGATTTTGGCCTGCCTTCTATACTTTAACTTTCCGTCTTTTGCTCTAGTGTTTGGACAACGTTCCATAAATGCAATATGAAAGTGAGGATGTTTAGTATTAGTATGTAATGAAAAAACATAAAACATTTTTTTTGCATCTTCAAACCCCATTTTTTTAAACACTTTAGGAAGAATCTCTTTTGCTAATTTTGTTTCTAAATCATCATAAGAAATATTACTATCTATATACTTTTTATCAAACGATAAAACAATTTGCCATAAATTAGAATTATTGAATTGTTTGCTTATATATTTTTTGATTCTTGTTTTTTCTTCTGGAGCTGCTTTTTTACCATTTTCCATTACTAAATTTATATCATCATGTTTATTAATTTTCCCAGTAAAATAATCAACTAAATTTAATGCTCGTTTTTTATCATCAGAAAAATAATCAATTATGTGTTCGTTATATTTTTTATCTTTATCAATATTTTTCTTTACTCTATCAGGATTATTTATTGCAAGTTTATAATTAGTTCTAACAATAACTTTTGGCTTATTCATTAAAATATTTGCCTTTCATTTTTTTATAAAAACATTTTAAATTAGGACTGTTATTAACATCTGTAACACTTAACCCTATATCTGAATATGTTTGTTCTAACAATCTTTTTATAATATAACAATTTTTATCTACATTATTAATTACTTTAAATATATCATTGAGATATAACAATAGTTTTTCCGAAGTCAAACTAAGTTCTAATAATCGATTGCATTCTTTATTAAAACTGGTATTATTCTGTTTTACTTTATTCTTTATTTGTTTATACACTATTTCATTAATTCTTATATGTGTGTCTACCATATTTCTCCTCTAAAACATTTAACACTTCTTTATAAATAGATAGTTTAATTTCAGAATTATTTTTACAATTCCATTTACTATCAATTAGTTCATTTTTGATTTTACAATAACTATTTTTGTCAACAAAATAACTATAACCAAACCTATAGAAAACATTTTCCCAATCTTTTATCCTCGATTGTGGTAGTTTTAGATTCATTATAGTTACATTAAATCCTGCGATTGCAAAAATTTCCTTACAAGTTAACTCAGGATGTTTTTGTCTTTGAATAATACACCAAAGTTTAAACAAAGGATCGTATTTAATAAATCTAGAATTATCTACGCTTAACACAAATGGATTAACTTTCAACAATTCGATTTCTTTTTTAGTATAAATTTTACTTTTCATTTTTAATATCCCCCCTATTTATAATTTCTTTTTCCCTAACTAAATAACCAATTTGAGCAAGTTCTAAAATCAGAGAATTTAAAGAAATGCCAAAATACTTTGCCATAATTTTAAATTTCTCATATGTATAAATATCTATTCTAAATGTAAATCTTTTCATTATTTTCCCCTTTTCTATTGTCCCAAACATAACAAAAAAACACCTAATTTTTTTAAGTGTTTTTATATCAGGATAAGTGGATGACACCATATTCATTATTTTTCTTTGAAAAACAACAAATTTTAATGGTGTCAAACTTATTTTGCACTTGCAAAATTAATCCCATATATTAATTTAAAATTAAATTAATCTTTATATTTAAATATAAATTATAGTCCCACTTTTTAAATCAAATAAATTTTAATGGGATATATGTTTATTCGTTGTTTTTTACAAATTATACTTCATTCTTATTATTATAAATAGTACCGATTAAAACATTTGAGTTATGTTTCGACTTTATTTCATAATCAATAGAATCTAACTTTTCAGTAAACAATAATCTTGATGGAAAAAGTACAATTTCGTTTGGTTTTATTTTGGTTTGTTCAAATTTAATATAACAAAAATCCTCAGCATCGATTACATTATAATTAGAAACACTTTTAATATAATCATAAAAATATTCCATATAATCATCATAAGTAGGTTCTAAAACCTTCATCGGAGAAATCATATGACTTGTTGGTAAGGCTGGTGATTCTATTTTGGATTTACACGAAGGTAAATTTGCACCAATAATTTTTTCTATTTTTAAAAAATTATCAATCATATTATCTTCTATTATCTTTTCTATAATTGCTTCTGATGGGACTGGAAATTTTACAAAATTCAAAAATTTAGATTTTGGAACTTTTAAAGTCACTTCAATATCTTCATCAAATTTTTTACCACAATTCTCAATTGCTAATTCTACATAATATAAATTATTTATATTATTATTAAATTTTTTTATACCTTTATATATAGCTATTGTTTTAGATAATTCAGACAATAAATTATATTTTTCACGTTCTGTAGCCGTTCCATAATAAGTCCCTGAATATCCTAATCCTATACTAAAAAAATGTAAATTACCGATATCAAAAAAGTTTTCGGTTAATTCAATTTTATTTTCATCGGCATAACGCTTAATAAGTTTTTTCTCTTCTGCTGTCATTTCTAATTTTGTTCCAAAACTAAGTTCGCTTTTTTCTATAACTATTTTTTTTATTTTATCAATTATATCATCAATCATTATTTTTGCATTTTCATCATTAAATTCACGATCAAATTTATGCAATTCAAAATTATCATTCTCTTTCTTATTAATTATTCCTTTTACTTTAATGTAACTACTTTCACTTTTCACTTTTTCTTTATAAAACATATCAAGGTCTCTTCTACTTACATACTCATTTTTTTGACCTATTCTAATTTTAATAGTTCCTTTTTTTAAGTCACCATATTGTTTGCTTAATATATATGGTTTATCTACATTTGTTTCAACAATTTTAAAAATTCCGTATTTATTACCTTTATAATCCAAAACTTTAAAATCAACGATTATTTTAGGTTCTATATTATCATTGATTAGACTTTGGTAATCTGCACCATCTTTAATCTTGTCAACAGATACACCAAAAAAATCTCTAGGTTTATCCCTATATAATTTTACTCCTGTAATAATATATTTGTTTCCAGACTGATGGCAATTAGCAAAAGATAATACATCAATTAAAAAATCTTGTTTTTCTTTTAAATTAGAAAAATCATATATATCACGTTTAAAATCAAAAAAACTATTTTCTTCTTCGTGTTCAACACAGTATATCAAAAAATCATCATCCATTTTTTCACCTCATTCTTTTTAGACAACAATACATAAAATAACAATTAATATACATTTAAATATTGTATCATAATATTTAAAAAGGTAAAGGATATTATGTATTAAAATTAATTAAATTCATTCCATCTACTTTTTTCTTATCATTTGTCTGTACTTCAAAATGTAAATGAGGTCCTGTAGAATAACCTGTAGTTCCTACACTAGCAAGTTGTTTTCCTTGACTAACATTCATACCTTTTTTTACTTTTGAAGAATTTGGATACAAATGTCCATAAATAACATAGTAAGTTGCACTTGGTACATCGCATCTTAATTTTATATAATTACCATAGTCCCCATTTTTATCAATCGAATTTGATAAGTATTTAAAACTAGCGACTTCTATAATACCATCACAAACAGCATATACCGGAGTCTCATTACTTGCTGCTAAATCCCACGCTCCATGAACATCAGATTTTCCATATACAATTCTTTCTTGCATAAAATAACTAGTTACTGTTACTTTATTAAAATCAATAGGCTTTGAAAATGGTTTTGAACTTAAATTATTATCTTGCTCATTAATATTATTACAAAGTGACATATTATTGTATTTTTTCATATCACAAACTTCATCTAATATTTTCATTTGTTTATTTATTTTATCTAAATTGTCACTATAAATTTCATCAAATGAAAAAGAACTATCTTCATTGTAAAACTTTACTATTCTGGATAAAGTTACATAGCCATCGTTATTTTTTATATTTTTAGAAACAACAGGTAAATATAAATTGGAATATTTCGAATTATTTTTTACATATTCATCTTCTATATCACTATTAGTCGTATCAGTATTAAAAAAATTTAAAACACTTAAACAGGCAGTTAAAATTACAAAAAATATACAAATACAAACACCGCCAATTCCAGCACCTATAGCTAATACTTTATTCACATTTCTACATCCTTATTTTTTGAAAAAGAAAATTCATTTATCATTCTAGATATATTAAGTGAATGATATAATTGATTAAAATTATCATCATAGTTTAAATCTTTATTCAATACTAAATTATAAAGATCTTGTGCAACTTCTTCTAATAAATTTCTAGGATTACTTTTCAACATTCGCATTATATCTTGATACGCTTCATCTTTATCTTCATATATTTCACCAATAAAATTCTTTCTATATTGTCCAAAATAATCACATACATTATTTGCAAGTTCAGTTATTTTCATCATATACTTCTCCCATCATTTTTCTTTCTAAATTAGTTGCTTGAATTAAAATTCTAAGTCTTTTTTTAGTATCAATATTTAGTAAAAATTCGCCTCTTTTAGCAAGTCCTAAAAAATGTTTTTGGGTATCAGTTAAAGGATTTTGTTTAAATAGTTCCAAATAAGCAAGTAAATCATCTTCTTTAAGCATTCCTACCATTTGATACTGACAATTATTAAATATAGCAGTAGAATGTCTTAATATCTGATTAGAACCAACAAAGTCTTTGATTGATTGTGTGGCCACCACTAAAGAACCATAATATTTTCTTAATCTACGAGCGAGTTGTCCAAAATTTCTTAACACTTCAAAATTATTTTCGTCAATAAATAAATGAAATTCATCCGCAACTATCATTATTCTTTTTCTATCTTCAATTTTCAATTTATCATTATTAATTTTATTAGCGACTATATTATTGTTTAAATATGTTAATAGATTTAATGTTTGGGTATTAATTAATCTTCTGTTTTCACTATATAAAAGTTCCTGAAGATTAAAGGCAATTAAATCATTATCTAAATTTATATTTGTATAACCGTCAAACAAATATGAATCAGTTCCAGTTAAAAATCTTGAAAGCAGTATATCTAATTGTTCCACTATCCTTCTTTTTTCTTTACTTTCCAACTCTTTTTTATATTCCGGTAAATAGTTATATAAATCCGTAAAAATTGGATAGTCTTCTGGCCTTAACGATTGTAAAGTGTTAATAGAAGTGTTTTTATAAATACCTTTTTTATTATATAATTTTTCTACTATTGCCAATAACATTATTAATTCTTTTTCAGTAATATCTTCAAAAGCAGATTTAAAAAAAGCCTCTAGGAAACCTAAATGTTTGGCTAGTGGGCAATCTGTTTCTCTAACGTCTGAATCCGATTCATCTTCATCACCTGAAATATATCTAATTTGTAGCGGATTTATAATTCCACCTTTTTTAGAATACAGGTCAATATATTCTCCACCATTGGCTTTAACTAATTTTTTGTATTCATTTTCTGCGTCAAAAATAAAGATTTTAGTTCCTCTAGCAAATTCATTAACAATTATTTTTTTCATTGTATAAGACTTACCACCACCAGTTGACGCTACTATCGCAATGTTATGTGATGTTCTAGAATCATTAATAATAAATGGGTCAAAAAAAGTTGGCAAGGATGTATGAATATCAACACCTAACATATAACCGCTTGAGTCATTGTAGCAGTTTTTAGTAAATGGAAAACCAGCGCTTAAAGTAAGTGTTGGTAAATATATAGAATAATCATCTAAAGTTCTAGTAGTCAGGTCATAACATTGCCATGTTTCCATTTGCCTTAATCTAGGTACATCTAATTTAATTTGAAAAGAATCAGCAATTCTTCTAAGTTCTCTTATCGTATTTTCCCTTGTTTTTTTATCTCCAATCACAATTAATATTAAAGCAACTTCTTTTATTTTTTCATCACCGTTTTTTATTTCATTCATTAAAACCTGAAAATTTTCTTGTTGTCTATCTAATTCAGTCGCATCTGATAATTTTCTAGTAGTATTTCTATCACTTAATAAAAATTGATATTGTGAATTAACCCATTTAATTAGTTCATCTTGTGAAATGGTATCTTTAACAGTAAGACAAGCCCTTACTTTTGGAACATTAAATATATCTTCAAAAAACATCTCATCAACAAATGGTGGAATGTTTTTTATAGTTACCATTTGTAATTCTTTCTCATCAAATCTTAAATTACTAGTTTTTTCATTTAAACTCATTGGGCATATTAAATTAGGCAAATCACACCAACTCAATTGATCTAAAGTATTATATGTTAGATA